>CAMHPA010000004.1 GCA_946186925.1 uncultured Bacteroidota bacterium
ACTTAACGAACGGTTTTTGAAAATAGGCAAAATCGGGCCTTTTTTGGGCGATTTTTGAGTGATTTTTAGGTCGAAAACGCGGATTTTTGGTTTTAACCACAAAAAATGTTTACCACGGAAATCACAGAAACCACGGAAATTTTAAAAACGCAGGCGTTTTTTAGTTGGGGGACGCCCTGGCGGGCGGAAATTGTTAGAAAAATTAAAGACAAAATTTTATAAAAACCTCATAACCAATTTTTTACAAATTTTATAATCGATTTTCTTATAATTTCTCACGTCAGCGATAACGCATAAGTTCTAACCAAACGCATCCAAACTGAAACCCATTTCGCCCCGAAGGGGCAGAAGCTCATAGCCCAAGGCAGCGCCTTGGGAAACGATTGCCGCCAATGAAGGTTCGCCCTGAAGGGGCAAAAGAATGGTTGTCGTTGTATAATTAATGTATGTTGCCCTTACAGGGCGCTTTTTCCTTGGTTCGCATTACCCAAGGCGCCGCTACGCTTGCCTTGGGCTATGTTGTTTTGCGCCTTCAGCGCGCCATGTTTGGATAAATTCGGGTTTGTTTGGTTAGAGATTAATTTTTTCTCTAACTGATTTTATCCGATTCGAACCGATTTTTTCTCGCGTAGCGATAACGCACAATTTCATATCAAATGCATTCTTACGTTACAAAAATCCCAAATCCATCTTGGCTTCTTCGCTCATCATATCCTGGTTCCACTCGGGCTCGAACACAAGGTTTATGTTCACCTGGTGAATACCCGGAACTGATTCCAATTTCATCCGCACCTCGTCCAGAATCTGGTCGGCAATGGGGCAGCCTGGGGCGGTCAGTGTCATTTCAACATCGAGCACGCCCTTGTCTTCCTTCAGATTGTAGATAAGCCCCAAATCGTACACGTTGACGGGTATTTCGGGGTCGTAAACGGTTTTCAGCTCGTTGATTATTTTGGTTTCAAGCAGTTGGTCCATAAATATTTAGGAGTTAGTAAGTTATAAGTTTTAGGAGTTATAAGTTACAAGTTAGGATTTTTGATTTACGAATAGTGCGCCTTACACATTACTCTTTACACTTAACACTTTACT
Source organism: uncultured Bacteroidota bacterium (assembly GCA_946186925.1). Lineage (GTDB taxonomy): Bacteria > Bacteroidota > Bacteroidia > Bacteroidales > SZUA-534 > RUG13583. Next base: position 1,090 of record CAMHPA010000004.1, read on the forward strand.
CATTACTCCGAAGCAAACGCCAGCGCGTACATTTTTATCTGCCGCACCATACTTGCGAGGCCGTTTGAGCGGGTGGGCGACAGGTTCTCGCGCAAGCCGATTGCGTCGATAAAATGCAGGTCGGCTTCGGCAATCTCTTTCGGTGAAAGCCCCGACATCACTTTGATTAGCAGAGCGATAATGCCTTTGGTGATTATGGCGTCGCTGTCGGCGCGGAAGGTGACAATGCCACCGTTGCAGCTGGCCGTGAGCCACACCTGGCTTTGGCAGCCTTTGATAAGGTTCTGCTCGGTCTTCTCGCTGTCGGGCATCGGCTCAAGCTCCTTGCCCAGCTCAATCAGGTACTCATACTTGTCCATCCAGTCGGTGAAGACACCGAACTCGTCAATTATTTGTTGCTGGCGCGATTCTAATTCGTTCATTTTCAATTCAAAATATCTCGGCACGGATTTGCCGTTTTCGGGTGCAAATATAGTTTTTGTTGTTGAATCGGTGAATTGTTGAATCGGTGAATCGATTTTTAGCACAAACCGATTCAAGCAAAATAATCAATTGCATTCTCTACTTCAACATACTCACCGCCCGCAGCAGGCTGTCGTGCAGAATGTCAATCTCTTCGGTGGTATTGTAGAAGGCTATTGAAGCGCGGACGGTGCCAGGAATGCCGAAGTGCTGCATTATGGGCTCGGTGCAGTGAGTGCCCGTGCGGACGGCAATGCCCATTTTGTCGAGCAGGGTGCCAATGTCGAACGGGTGGGCGAAATCAGTCACAAACGAAACCAACGACGCACGCTTCTCAGCGGTGCCAATCAGTCGCAAATCGCTGATAGATTGGATTTTCTCAGCAAGATAGGTAAAGAGTTCGCTCTCGTAGGCGACAATGTTGTCCATTCCAATGGCCTCAACGTAGCGCAGTGCCTCGGCAAGAGCGATAATGCCCACATAATTGGGCGTTCCAGCCTCAAATTTGTATGGGAGTTGGTTGAAGGTGGTGCCGCTGAACGACACTGTCTCAATCATCTCGCCACCGCCCTGATATGGCGGCATCTGGCTGAGCCACTGCTCTTTGCCATACAGCACGCCGACACCTGTCGGACCGTAAATCTTGTGTCCGCTGAAGACAAGAAAATCGCAGTCGAGTTGCTGAACGTCAATCGCGAAATGCTGAATGGCCTGCGAAGCGTCCACCAGCACGGGAATGTTGTGGCTGTGGGCAATCTCAATTATCTGCTCAACAGGGTTGATAGTGCCCAAAGTGTTTGAAACATAGACGATTGACAGCAATTTGGTGCGGTCGGTTATCAACTCTTCGAGTTCGGCCAGATTCAGTTCGCCACGGTCGTCGAAAGCCCATTTAATAACTTTTGCTTTGTGTTGGTTTTCAAGCAGTTGCCACGGAACAAGGTTGCTGTGGTGCTCCATCTCGGTAACGATTACCTCATCGCCTTCGCTCATAAACTGCTGGCTGAACGAATTTGCCACAAGGTTGATACTCTCGGTGGCTCCGCGGGTGAAGATTATCTCGCGCTCCGACGCTGCGTTCAGAAACCGCCTGACCGTCTGCCGCGACTCCTCCATTGCCGTGGTGGCAAGGTTGCTCAGGTGGTGGACGCCGCGGTGCACGTTGGCGTTGTATTGGGTGTAAACCTCGACAATCTTGTCAATCACGCGGCGCGGCTTCTGTGTGGTGGCCGCATTGTCGAAATAGACGAGCCGACGGTTGTTGACGGTTTGTTCCAAAATGGGGAAATCTTTGCGTATCTCTCTGACGTCGAAGTTCATAGCACTATTTTTTCACAATTCGCATTTTCATCATCACATCGTTGAGCGGGCGGTCGTTGCGGTCGGTCTCAACGGCGGCAATACTGTCGATAATATTCAGTCCTTCAACCACTTCGCCAAAAACGGTATAATCTCCGTCAAGGAAAGGCGCACCGCCGACAGTGGTGTAGGTTTTGCGCTGCTCGGGGCTGAATTTGAACAGTTTGGCGTCGGAATTCGTCGCAACCAAATGCTCCACAAGGCTGTCGCAATAATGGTTGAAGGCGGCGAAGTTGCGTGCGCGCTGCAGTTTGGTCAGTGCCTCTTGGTCGGCCTTGCTCTCGTCCGATTTGAGCCAGTCGTTGAGCATTTTCTGCTTGACTGACGCGTTATGCTGCTCTTCGATATGGTCTAAATCTTTGTTAGAGTACACTTTACCCTGCACAATGTAGAACTGGCAACCCGACGATTTTTTCTCGGGATTGTTGTCGCGTGCGGCAGCCAGAGCGCCGCGCTTGTGGTAAAGGCCATCGACAAACTCGGCAGGGATTCGCTCACCGTGGCTTCCTGCGCCCAGCATCTTGCCATTCGGCGCGTTCTTCGAATCGGGGTCGCCGCCCTGAATCATAAAATCCTCAATCACACGGTGAAAGAGCAGACTATCGTAGAAATGCTCCTTCACGAGCGTTACGAAATTCTGCTTGTGCAGCGGCGTCTGGCCGTAGAGTTTGACCTTCATATTGCCGTACGGCGTCTCGATAACCGCAAACGCAGGTTTCGGCTTCTTGCGGCTGCCCTTGGCCGACATCAGTCCGACTGAAAGCAGCACTATCGAAATGTAAAACAATGCCTTTCTCATAATGGGGGCAAATATAGTAAAGGTTTAGAAGTTGAAGGTTTAGAAGTTTAGACTACGGACACGATTTGTTTAATTGGTGAACTGGTGAATCGAGTTCTCACCAACCCCCAACACCTAATACTCAAATCGTTACTCACGCATTTCCCACCTTCTTGGCCAAATATTCCTGACCTAAAAACTCGGAGCAAGTGATTATGGCTGTGAGTGTTACGCCCAATGCGCCGTGAACGTTCAGGTTCTGGCCGGTGAGATATAGGTTGCCCAGTTTGGTGCGTGTCGAGACAAAACCCACCTGCGGGCACTTGTAATCCTTGATGATTCCGTAGGCCGAGCCTTCGGGTGTGGCGGTGTAGTCGCGGTAGCTGAGCGGCGTTGTGGTGTAGATGCTCTCAACGTGCGGCTCAAGGTCGATGCCGTGCTGGCGGATGAAATCGAAAATCTGCCGCGTCTTGGCTTCCTTGAACAGGCGGTAGCGCTCGCCGCGGTGCTCGGGCTTGCTGTCGGCCCATTCGGCCACTTCTTCGAAATACATCGGAGTCAGGATGGTAACCACTTCGGCCCACTCGCTGTCGACGGTGTGTGCTTGCATCGAAATCATACAGTTGGTGGTGTGGCCGGGGTAGTTCTGACGGTCGTACCAAACGCTGTTGTAGCCGTGCAGATAAACATTGAAGTTGTTGTATTTCAGACTTTTCGGCTTCATAATCAGGTAAACCGAGAAGATGCCGTAGGTGTTTGGCAGCGAATTGATGCGTGTGATGTAGGCGTTTTTGATGAGCCGGCACTTGTCGGTTAGCTCAAGTGTGCGTTGCGGGTGCACGTTCGAGATGATGTTGCGCGCCGCCATAAACTCTTCGCCGTTCACCATCACGCCTTTGGCGCCAGTGTCGTCGGTTACAATGCGCGTCACTTCGGCGTTGTTGAGCACAGTGCCGCCGTTGGCGCGAATCACTTTTATCAGCTCGTCGCTCACCTGTATGGTGCCGTCCACAAAGCGGTAGGCGCTCTCGATGTACGAGTTGTTAATCATTGCGTGGCCGTAGAAGGTCGACATATCGCGGATGCCGCCGTAGAGCAGCGCCGAGCCGGCCACAATGTCCTGCAGGTCGGGGTTGCCGATGGTCTCGCTGATGAGCCGCGCCGCCGACGTGCAGAAATAGCGCATTCCTTCGGTGGCAATCACGCCCTGGCGCAAGGTCTCGATGCTGATAAGGTCGCCTACTTCCTTGAGTTTCTCGACGTATCGCTGCAGATTCTGGCGCTCGGCGGGGAACTGTTGCGCAAGCGTGTCAACAAACCGCTCGTGGCCCATTGCAAAGTTGTACACCTTGCCGTGGTAGTGAATCTGGTCGAAGGCCTCCTCGTCGAGTTTGCGCAGCTTGAGCTTGTCCATTATGCCCAGATACTTGAAATACTGATTCATAATCTGACCATCGTCGAGACTGCCCACATAGTGGATGCCGGTGTCGAGCCGATGACTGCCGCGCTGATAGGTCTGGAAGCAGCCGCCGAAGTTGCTGTTCTTCTCGAGCACGCACACGTTGTAGCCTTCCTTGCTCAGAATGGCGCCGCACTCAAGCCCGCCCAGTCCGCTGCCAATGATTATGATGTCGTATTCCATAGTTTTTATTTGAACACAGATGACACAGATTTAACTGATTTTCACAGATTTATTTTTAAATGATTTTAAACCTCAACTTTCTCAACTTTAAACTTGTTAAACCCGTTAAACCTTAAACTTAAAACCTTCTAAACTCTTCCCTCTAAACTCTCACCTTTCCTCATTATATAAATCGTATTCGATGTGTAGCGGTCGTTCTGAATGGTCTCAACGGTCATTCCGAGTGCGGTGGCAATCTGGCGCATACGCGTTTCCGACAGGAAGCAGAGCCGCTCTTCGGTCTTGTTGAACTTGATGATGCGCGTCGACATTAGTTCGGTGAAGCGTGTCAGGCGGTGGCGCTGCTGCTCTTCGGTGTTGCCGTCGCGGATGATAATCTGGCCGCCGTCGGCAAGGGCTGCCACGCACTTCTCAATCAGTTGCTGCTGATGGTCGGCGCTCATATAGTGCAGCATATCGTTCATTATGAACACGTCGCTCTGCGGCAGCGGATATTCGAGCGCGTTGGCTTGCTCGAACCGCAGATGGCAGTGCTGGCGAAGCCATCCGTGCTGCGCCACGGCAATCTTGTCGTCGTCGTAGTCGATGCCCAGAATGTCGCGGTCGGCCGATGTCTGCGCAAGCATATAGCACAGCGGGCCGAATCCGCAGCCAATGTCGGTGATGCGGGCGCGGCGCGGTATCAGTTTGTCGAACAACTCGTAGTTGCCTTCCATACGGATTTTCACGCGCAGATACCACTCTTCGACAGGTCCTTTGAAGATGAAATTGTGCATTATGCGGCTGTGGATGGCTGTGCTCGACGTGGTTGTAAGTTCGTCGTAGAGTTTTTGGTATTCGGCTTTGAACCAGGCCGATATGCGTTTGGTGCGTTCCTGGTAGGTGTCGCCCCACGAGCGGTCGGTGTGGCTGATGCGCGGCAGAACGCTCACCACAATCTTTCCGCGCCGAACCATAAACGGCTGGTTTTTAGGTATCACGTCGCCAGTGCCGTAGAGCAGCACGGGCACAATGTCGAGTCCAAGCGTATCGGCAAGCATAAACGCGCCTTTGTGGAAGCGCCCGATGCGTCCGTCGGCCGAGCGTGTGCCTTCGGGGAAGATGACCACCGAAAAGCCTTCGCTGATGCGCTGCCGCACCGTTTCCTGATTCAGTTCAACGCCGTCGCCCGTGAAGATGAATCCCGCATAGCGGATGAGTCCGCCAAACACAGGCGACCGCCACACCCATTTGTTGGTCACCATCACCACGCGTGGCGACAGGGCCAGCATCGACAGTATGTCCATAAACGACTGATGGTTGGCGATGACCACGGCGGGGCGGTCGAAAACCTGGCTGTCAATGAGCCGTTTGCTGTATCGCACCTGTCGCGACACAGCAAAAACAAATCGGCACGCTAGGTTCATCAGTCGGCAGATGAGCCGCCGCTTCCATATCCGCCTGACGGGCACCAAATACATCACGAAAGTGAGCAGCCGCAGCACAAGGCAACTCAGCACAAAGGCGCCGAAGCCGATGAAGGTCAGCAGCACGTCGGCCACGGTGTACGGCATATTGCCCTTTGCGGCGGGATTGGCAATAAAGAAGTTGAAGATGATGGGCTGAATGGTGAAGGCCACAAGCACCACGGCCAGCATTCCGAACACCGAGAGCAGTGAAATGGACTGAAGCGCAGGATGTTGCGCGAACACCAGCGCGCCCATTCCCACCACAATGGTGAAGGCTGAGCAGAAAATGGCTGTTTTGTGCGAGTCAAGTGTCTGACGGCCAGTGCGATACTTGCTCTGAAGGCCGTCCATTATGAATATGCTGAAATCGTCGCCAATGCCGAATATGAAGGTCGAAAGAATGATGTTGATGATGTTGAACTCGATGCCGAACAGTCCCATCATTCCTAAAATGATGAACCAACTGATGAGCATCGGCAGAAAACTCATCAGCGTGAGTTCGAGCCGACCGAACGAGATGAGTAACGCAAAGAAAATCAAGAACGAAGACGTGAACAGAATCCAATTGAAGTCGTCGTTCACAGCGTCAATCCATTGGCCAGTGAAGAAGGCGCGGTCGAAAATCACCATATCGCGGCTGTCGCTCATCAGACTGTAAACCTGCTGTTTGCACGTGTCGGCCAGGCGCACTTGCGTGATGAGCATCTTTGAGTTGTCTGACGGCACCTGCCATTCCTGCATCAGCGTTCCGAACGGACCATCGGTGCGGCTCAGGTCGACGGGCTCGAAATCGCCGTCGAACCATCGGTGGAAACTGCTGAAGGCGCTGGCTTTGAAGTGATAACGCTCGGCTTCGCTCTGCAGCGATTCGTTCAGAATCTGGCGGCGTTCCGTAGTCCAGAAATCGCGCCACAGCGCAATGCGCCGCCGTTGCTCGCTGGGGCTCACCACAAATCGGCTGGCCGATGCGTAGTCGCGAATCAGCCCCGCCTGCCGCAGGCTGTCGAGTCGGGCGTTGATGCGGCTGTAGACGGTCAGCACCGAATCGTCGGTGGGGGCCACGCTCACAAACATCACTGTCTTCTCGTCGCCGTCGTAGTACGATTCCAACTTCTCTCGGGCCGCCTTCAGGTGCTCGGGCTCGTAGTACATATCCATCAGGCTGCTGTTGAAGCGCACGTGGCCCGCGGTGAAGCAACTCACTGCAATCACAACTAGCAGCGCGCCCACCAGCCAGCGGTTCCGCTCGTAGTGGTAGGCGTTGATTTTCTCGATGAACCGCAGCATCCGTCCGCGTTTCACATCGGCCTGACCTTTAAGGAAATGTGGCAGAAAAATCAGGCAGAATAGTGTGGTGCCGATGAGCGTGAGTGAAGCGAAAAGCCCGAAATCGCGCAGCAGCGCCGACGATGTGAAAACCAGCGCAAAAAAGGCACCGATAGTGGTGAAACTGCCCACCGTGAGCGGGTAGGCCAGTTCGTCGATGAGTTGCTCGACGGTGCGCACGTGGTTCTGGTGCGCCAGCATATGGATTGAGTAACTCAACGCAATGCCGATGACCGCCGCGCCCGCCCCGATGGCTATTGATGAGATTTCGCCTTTCAGCAGAGCGATGAGCGCCAGTGCGAAAAGGCAACCGAAAAGTGCGGGGACGATTATCAGCGGAACGGTGCGTTTGCGTTTGAAAATGAGCGAGATGAACACCACAATCACAATCAGCGCCACGATTGAAGTCAGCGCCGTGTCGTTCTTGATTTGCCGCGCGTTGTAGACGCTCACCGACGCCCCGCCGAAATACTCGGTTTTGACGCCCGTGTGCATCTTGTTCATTTTGTTGATGTTATCTTCGATGATGGTTACAAGTCCTTCGTTCTCACCGATGCGCCCCATATTGTATTTTGGCGTCAGCACCATCATCAAGGTCGATGTGTCGGCGGTGAACAGGTAACTGTCAACCACCACGTTGTCCGATTCTATCTCGAAATCTTGCAGATTCTCAAGCGTTTGCAGGCCCATTCCCATCGGGTCGCGCAAGATGAACTGCCGTGAGCCCACACCGATGGGCGACACCAGGTTCTGGTAGTTCTGGCGCATCCGACTGGCAATGCCGTCGCGGGTGATGATGGTGTCGAGTCGCACATAATCGCTGTCAGTCAGGAAGATGGGTAAATGCGTATAGACGAAATCGCTCACCCCGCCAATCATCTGGTTGTCGATGCGCAGCAGAATTCCGTTCAGGTAGTCGGCGGCTTCGGTCTGCAGAATTTGCTCAAGTTCTTCGGCCGCCTGAATCAAACTGTCGGCTGGCTCACCCGCACGCGGCGAGAAGAGCACCACAATCTTATCCTTAACGTTCAGATTCTGAAACACTTCGGCAGTCTTGTCATTGTCACCCGCTGCAGGAAAAAAGTCGGTTACGTTCTGCCTGAAACTGATTCGCGACACAGCCACGGCCATCAGCGCAATGCTGACCACCAAAAAACTGTAAAACAACACCTTGCGATGCTCGAAAAAGTGATAGAGACCTATGAATATTTTGCTCATTGCTTGTGTGCCCCGTTTGGGAAAATCTTCAAAAGAATTTTCGGCAAATGTAACCAATTAGGTATGATAAGCGAATTGTTTGTAGGGTGGAAAGGTGAAAGTTTTTTGGGAATAGTCGGTCAGCATTTTTGCTTTTGCGATTTTCTGTTCGCGATAGTTGTCAGGTGAGTTATATGCGCCATAGAGCAATTCAATGGAAGTGATGACCGATATACAGCACAATTGGTTTTTCTCGATGCATTGTTGGCGGACGCGCTGATTGCCGCGTAGCAGTTCAATACAAGTGGAAGTTTCCAAAAGATACTTGAACGTAGCCATCAATCAGAATTTTGGATAGGTGTTTTCTGTGCGTTTGGCACGAATCTGTTCCATTATTTCATCCGTGGAACGGGGGTCACTGCTCCAACCGCCGAAAAATCGGTCAATTTCTGACGCCACCCGCAGGCGGCGGTCAGTTTCGGTCTCGTTGACGCTCTCGCTCAAACGGCGCGATAATGCGAGCCGCTCGCTTGCCGACAGACGCTGTGCCTGACTCCAAATGCTGTCAACTGTTATTCCCATAGTAGTAACTCGTTAAGTTTAAATTCAGTCTGCAAGATAGCAATTTTTTCAATTATAACGCTTTAAGCGAAACAGCACCAGATTACTTCGCCATCTTCTTCCTTCTGAAAACCGTCAGCAGCCCCAGCGCAACCGCGCCCACAGCCACACTGCACAGGGCCGCAAACACAATGCTTCCGACAATGTACGGCAGCAGCGAGTGCTTGACGCTTTCGAGCGTGATGTTGCTCAAAGTCAACTCTATAGGCACTTGCAGAACCTTGCAGCCAGTGTAGTAACTGCCGTAAATCAGGAACGGCAGCATCGGTGGAAGGCTGATATTTGATGCCACAAGTGTTAGTATCTTGTTGAGTTTCAGTAGATGGGCAATGGCAAAGGCGATAATCATCTGGTAGCCCCAAACAGGAACAATGCCCATAAAAATGCCCAGCATTATGGCTGCTGTCAGCCGTGCGTTCGAGTCGGGCGAGTGGGTTATGTTGTTGTCAATGAAGCGTTTGATGTTCTCGCGCGTGAATTTGCGGCAGAAGTTGCGCGGATAAATCCACAGCAAGGCAATCAGCACCAGAATGGTGTTCAAGATGCTGATGCGTGTGAAGTCGCGGCCAGGGCGGAAGTGCGAAACGCGCTCACCTTCAGGCGGATAATAGACGTGGACAGGAATATTCCTGACCGCAACGCCGCCCCACGACGCAAACACCAGTGCTTCCAATTCAAACTCGTATTTGGCTGTGTAGTACCATTTTTGCACATTCATTTGCGTCAGCGGGTAGAGCCTGTAGCCCGATTGCGTGTCGGGCAAGTTGACGCCCGTTTCCAAACGGAACCAGAAATTCGAGAATTTGTTGGCGAAGGTGTTTTTGCCAGGCATATTGTCGGCCTGAATGTTGCGCGAGCCAACCAAAAGATTGTCAGGTGTTTGTTCAATCTCACCGACAAACGTCGGAATGTCCGATGCAAAGTGCTGCCCGTCGCTGTCGATGGTGATGGCGTAGCGGAAACCGTCGGCTTTGGCCTTGCACAAACCGTTTTTCAAGGCCGTTCCCTTGCCGCGGTTGCGCTCGTGAGTCAGAATCTCGATACCGTCTATCTTACTCAGAATCTGCGCTGTATCATCAGTCGAGCCATCATTGACAACAATAATGTGGTTGGCGTACTGCTTCACATCGGCCACAACCTGCCCAATGGTCTTGCAGTTGTTGTAGGTGGGGATGACAACCACAATGCCCAATTGTTCAAGTTTCTCGCGCCAGTCGCTCATGTCGTTTTTGTTATCAATCGACAAAAGTAACCTTTTAGAGCGTGATGCATAATTTTTTTTGTCATGATGATTACCCCCAAATTAACTCACTATATTTGGAACGTTGATTTTATCAGAGACACACATATTCTCGACATTGAAAGTGAACAGAGAACAACAAATATATCGCGTTACGCTGGTTGGCTTTTTTATCAACGTACTGCTGTCGGCAGGGAAACTGGCAGCAGGCATTGTGGGCCGGAGTGGCGCAATGATAGCTGATGGTGTTCACTCCATATCCGATTTTGCCACTGACCTTGTAGTGATGATTTTCGTCAAGGTCTCGGCAAAACCCAAAGATGAGGACCATGATTATGGTCATGGTAAATTTGAGACGCTGGCAACCATCATTATCGGACTGGCGTTGTTTGCTGTCGGAGCTGGCATTTTTTGGAAAAGCATAAATCTGGTGGTAGCCGTCGTAGGTGGGCAAACAATTGAATCGCCCGAGGCTATCGCATTTATTGCGGCAGCCATTTCCATAGTAGCTAAAGAGGCGATGTACCGATATACCAGATATGTGGGAGAGAAGGTTAGCTCATCGGTGGTTGTGGCCAACGCCTGGCATCACCGGTCCGACGCATTGTCGTCTATAGGCACTTTGCTTGGCACAGGCGGGGCATATTTTCTTGGGCAGAGATGGAGCGTTCTCGATCCGTTGGCCGCTATCATCGTCAGTATACTAATTTTCAAGGTTTCATACGATTTGGTGAAGCCGGGTATCGGAGAAATGCTAGAGCGGTCGCTGCCGCGTGAACAGGAGGATGAAATTGAATCAATTGTTCTCAGTAACAAGAACTTCAGCGATGTACATAACCTCAAGACACGTCGCATAGGCTCAGGTATTGCCATTGAGCTGCACGTCCGCGTCCCGGGTAACATGACGGTAAAGGAATCTCATGATGCCACCGTTGAGGTTGAACACCGCTTACGCGAATGTTATGGTCAGCATACGCAGGTGATTTTGCACGTTGAGCCGGAAAAGGAACCGAAATCATTGGTTAGAATGTAGGATTATTACCGATTAGGACGTTATACTATGGACTAAGTTTGTTGTCTGTTGTCAAACAAAAATATACCATATTTATATGCTAAAATATCTAAAAGCCATAGCTGAGGCGCTCGGCATCAAACTTGGGCAGGTTGAGGCCGTTACCGGTCTGCTCGACGGCGGCGCCACCGTGCCGTTCATCAGCCGTTACCGCAAAGAGGCCACAGGTGGTCTTGACGATGTGGCCATCTTCAACATCGAGAGTCAGTATCACAAGTTTGCCGAACTCGAGAAACGCAAGCAGACCATTGTCGAGACCATTGCCGAGCAGGGCAAACTCACTGATGAGTTGAAGCGCAAAATCGATGACACGCTCGACAGCACCATGCTCGAAGACCTTTATCTGCCCTACAAGCCGAAGAAACGCACCCGCGCCACAGTGGCACGTGAGCAGGGATTGGAACCGTTGGCGGGATGGCTCATGAAGCAGAATCCGGGCAGTGCCGAACTGATGGCCGAACGGTTCTTGAAGGGCGACATCGATGAGCCGGAAAAGGCTTTGGCCGGTGCGCGCGACATCATTGCCGAATGGGTGAGCGAGAATGCCGTGGCTCGTCAGCGCGTGCGCAACTGCTTCAGCCACAATGCTGTGATAACATCGAAGGTGGTGAAGGGCAAGGAACCCGACGCCATCAAATACGGCGACTACTACGACTTTTCGGAACCGCTGCGCCGCTGCCCGTCGCATCGGATGCTGGCCATGCGCCGCGGCGAGAACGAAGGCTTCCTGCGCATCAGCATCGAGCCGCAGGGCACCGACGTGACCGACCTGCTGCACCGTCAGTTTCTGAAGGCCGACAACGAAGCCGCCCGTCAGGTTGAGATGGCCATCGACGACAGTTACAAGCGGCTCATCCAACCGTCTATCGAAAACGAATTCAAAAAGATAGCCAAGGACAAGGCCGACAAGGAAGCCATCAGCGTTTTCTCGACCAATCTGCGGCAACTGCTTCTGGCGGCGCCGCTCGGGCGTAAGAGCATTCTGGCTCTCGACCCTGGGTTCCGCACTGGCTGCAAGGTGGTCTGCCTTGACGAGACGGGCAACCTGCTGCACCATCAGGCCATCTTCCCGCATCCGCCGCAGAACGAGTGGCGCGAGTCGCAGGAAACCATTGCCGCGCTGGTGAAAAAATACGGCTGCAAGGCCATCGCCATTGGCAACGGCACGGCAAGCCGCGAGACGGAAGCGTTTGTGAAATCGATAAAATTCGACACCGATGTGCAGATTTTCGTTGTGAGCGAGAATGGCGCGTCAGTTTACAGCGCGTCGCAGGTGGCACGCGACGAGTTTCCCGACCAAGATGTGACGGTGCGCGGTGCGGTGTCAATCGGTCGCCGACTGATGGACCCGCTGGCCGAACTGGTCAAAATCGACCCGAAATCGATAGGTGTGGGGCAGTATCAGCACGATGTTGACCAAACGGCGCTCAAAGAGAGTCTTGATTTTGTGGTTGAGAGTTGCGTGAACTCGGTGGGCGTGAACCTGAACACGGCTAGCATGCATCTGCTTGGCTATGTGAGCGGTCTGGGGCCGAAACTGGCGCAGAGCATTGTCGATTACCGCACAGAGAACGGTGCGTTCACATCGCGGCAGCAACTGAAAAAAGTGCCGCGCCTTGGCGACAAGGCTTTTGAGCAGTGCGCCGCCTTCCTGCGCATACCCGAATCGCGTAACCCGCTCGATAACAGCGCCGTACACCCCGAAAGTTACCCCATTGTTGACCGCATGGCCGCCGATCTTGGCTGCTCAGTAGCCGACCTTATTGCCGACGCACAACTGCGCAACCGCATCGACCTTAAACGCTACGTGACGCCAACCGTGGGCCTACCCACTCTGCTGGATATAAAAGCCGAGCTTGAAAAACCTGGCCGCGACCCGCGTACCGAAATACAGGAATTTGAGTTTGCCGAAGGTGTCAACACCATTGCCGACCTGAAAGAGGGCATGGTGCTGCCCGGCATTGTGACCAACATTACTAACTTCGGCGCCTTTGTCGATATTGGCGTGCATCAGGACGGACTGGTACACATTTCACAGTTGGCCAACAAATACGTAAGCAACCCTAACGATGTGGTATCACTTCATCAGCACGTGATGGTGAAGGTTGAGAGCGTGGACAACCGCCGCAACCGCATCAGCCTGACAATGAAAGGGGTGAAGCAGGACAAATAAGTTGCCTATAAGTGCCTCCTACGCATTCTCATCTTCCACCAATGGAATTATGATTGTCACCTGCGTGCCGAGGGCTTTGCCACCTTCGTCCTCAAGGTCGGTTATGACGCACGACATTCGGGCGTTGGACTCACTGTTCAGGTCGCGCAGACGGTCGCGGGTGAGCTGCATGCCAACTGATTTGTGCTTGCGCTCACGGCCCTTCTCTATCTCGGCTGCCGCCTTGCGGCCCACTCCGTTGTCGGTGATCCGGCAGATGAGACTGTCGCTGTCGTTCTCGGCAATGCTGATGCTTATAAGTCCCTCGCCGTCGGTTTTGTGCATCAGACCGTGAATGATGGCGTTCTCGATGAACGGTTGTATCAGCATCGGCGGCACGCTCACAAGGTCCTCCTCAACGTTGTCGTCGATGTCGATGCAGTAGTTGAACCTGTTGCCGAAGCGCGCCCGCTCCAAATCAAGATACAGGCTCAGCGATTCCATCTCGTCGCTCAGCTTAACTGACTGCACCATCGAGTTGTTCAGTATCATGCGCATCAGCTTGGCGAATTTCGACAGGAACCGCACGGCATCCTGCATGTTGTTTCCCATTATGAAGCTCTGAACCGAGTTGAGCGCGTTGAAAATGAAGTGCGGGTTCATCTGTGTGCGAAGCAGCGACCTTTCCACCTCGAGCGCCTTGTTGCGTAGCTTGTTCTCCTCGTTCTCCTTGGCCGCCCTGTAGTAGAAGAATAATATCACACCCACAAGGATGAACACAAGAGCTATGCTCAGCAAAACCCGCGTCCGTGTTCGCGCGCGTGTCATCTCCTGCTGGTGCTCGGCCTCGATGCGCAGCGTCTCGTAGTGGTGGCTTATGGAGTCGAGCATCCGCGTGCGTTCCACCTCGGCGTTTTTAATGACGTTGAGCGCGCTGTCGTTGACATTGGCCATCGCGTACTCCATGTATTTCTCATGATACTTCAAGGCATAACGGTAGTCACCGAGTTTTGAATAGACATCGTACAGATACCTATTGTAACTTCTTAACAAGAATACAGGGGCATCATTTGTTATGTATTTTCCCAGCCTCAGCAGTTCGGAAAGAGCATCATTATATCTTTTGTAAAAGTAAAGATAATCTACGAAATTATATTGTGACGTAAGATAATTATGGTCCGAGCCTGTTGTCAGATAATAGTTGCCAATCTTTTTGATATAAATAAGGCAACTGTCGGCATATTCCTTTTTGCCGGTATACTGTGCAGCCCTGACATAGGCACTGGCAAGACTCATATATACCTGATATTTATTACTAACATAAATGTAATTTACCACTTTTGTTGACTCATATATACGCACAGCTTTGCTTAAGTACTTTATTGCATCGGCAATCGAAGAGTCTGATTTTTCGGCATATATGCCACCTATTTTTCCATAGCACCGTGCCGTCTTTAATGTGTCGTTAGAAGCAATGGCGTAGCTCAACGCCTTCCGCTGCATCTCTTCGGCGTTGGCATATAACGACATCACCGTATATATTCGTCCTAAATCATTGTATATTGTTATTATGCGGACAGTGTCTTGTGCCTCAGTGAAATATTTCAGCGCCTTGTTGTAAAAGTAAAAAACGCTGTCTTTGATGTTCAAATCCTCATAGCATCGGGCGATATTCAAGAATGTTGTTGCTTCATAACTTTTATATGAAATCTTATTATAGATATCTGCCGCTTTGAAACGGTATGGCAGCGCCTTGCGCGACTCATCTTTCATATAATACACATAAGCAATGTTATCATAGTTTGTGGCTATAATAAGCGAATCTGTCGGCAGACAATATTCAAGTGATAGCAAGGCGTATTTCAGGCAAGTATCGTTGTTGGTGGTAATAAATGCAATATGGTTGTAATCCCATTTTTTTAAACTGTCCGATGGATTGAGTTTTATGTCATTCAGCAAACTGTCGATCTCTGGTTGGTTGGGGTCGACAAACACATCGCCTTCAATATCCTGCGGGCATGCCATCTGCGGCAGCAACTGCAGCACGGCGACTATTAGCGGTATGAGGAGTTTTTTCATTGTGTGAAAATATGCTAAAAAAACAAAGGTAATTATTTTGCACCTAACCCCTATATCCTTTCCCGCTAAACTCTTACCTATCCCCCTTCTTTCAACTCTTCGAGCGTCATTCGCAGTCTTATCCAGGGATGCTTAATCAGCACTTGCTTAACGCTGCCGTCGGCGTTGTAAATTATTGTGTAGACCGATTTGCCGAATCCTGTTCCGCTTTTCCGCAGTTCCAGGCCGGGCGTTTGTTTTTTCAGCTTGGCGCGATTACGGTCCACCAAAATCACTCGCAGGTCGCGTTCTAGCAAAGCCAGCACCTTAGGGCGGCGCATCGGCTCAACGCAACTGTTCACTTTCAGCGAGTCGGGAGCAAGGGTGAAGTCGAAGATGGTGGGGCCGAAGTACGATGTGGCCAGCACGCGCGGACCGGCGGCTATGGGGCGGGCAATCATCATTCCGCTCAGATGGTTGCCGCGGGTGTCGATTTGCAGATTGTGCCGTGCTGTCTTTCCGGGCACGATTATCGGCTGCGAAAAAACCGCATTCGCCGCAAGGCAGAAAATGCTGACCATCAATATTTTCGGCAATCGGCGAGCCATCAGTCGATTTTGAACCGGCTCTCGTCGGTAATTTGGTTGAAGCGCTTGTTGGTGAAGCGGTAGTCGGTGTAGTCGGCTTCGTTTTCGTACATCCGCAGTTGGTCAACCGACATATCGGCCTTGCTCAGCCTGATTTCGATGGCTGAAACATACTCTTTCACCGTCTTGCTTCGCGGTGTGATGCTGACAATATATTGGCGGTCATCTTCCTGATACGTAAGTTCGTAATTGTTGTTCATACGGCTCAGGTCGCCAACCATACAGGCGGTTATCATATCCTGCATCTCGTTCATCATCTTGTTGGTATTGAGCTGCATAACGCTCTTTTTGCCGTCGGCCACAATCTTCAGCCGGCCACCGTTAATCACAATCAGGTAGCTCAACGGCTTCGAGTAATCCAAACTTATCTTGTTGTCTTTCAGATAGTAGAATCGACCTTTCGAAGTCACATCTTCGTCGAACATATCAAGGTGCTTCACCTGCGTGAAGTCGCTCTCAATTGATTTCAGTTTCTCGGCGGTGGTTTTCAGTTGGTTCTCAAACTTTGCCATATCGGCTACGGGGCGTGTCTGCGCCAGCGCCGTGTGGGCTGCGGCAACCAATGCCAGAATTGCAAACAGATGTTTCATTTCCTGATTTTTTAGGGCCGCAAGTTACGTATTTTTTTGCCGTCGGCGTCCACCGGTGCCAAAACCATCCGCCAATCAAAAGAATATCCCTATTTTTGCCGCAAAACCGACAGCAATGATAAAATCAGTCATTTTCGATATGGACGGCCTGATTGTTGACTCAGAGCCGTTTTGGCGAATGGCCGAGCGCACCGTTTTTGGCAGCAAGGGCATCGAGCTCACCGAAGAGCAGTGCCGCTCAACAACGGGTATGCGGCTCGACAATGTGGTGGCCCATTGGGACGCCATTTATCCCGGTCACATAACCGACAAGCGTCAGACTGCCAGCGAGATTCTTGCCGAAGTGACGCGCTTGGTCACCACCTACGCCGAACCAATGCCGGGCGTCCACCAGGCCGCACAGCTGTTTGCAAAGCGTGGCTGCACAATGGCTTTGGCTTCGGCTTCGGCAATGTCGCTCATCAATGCTGTGCTCGACAAGCTCTGTGTGCGCCAGTATTTCAATGTCATTCAGTCGGCCGAGAATGTAAAGTATGGCAAGCCGCACCCCGAGATTTTCCTGACCACGGCCGCCAGCCTTGGTGCCAAACCCGAAGAGTGCTTGGTGCTCGAAGATTCGATTTTTGGCGTGATTGCCGGTAAAGCTGCCAGTATGAAGGTGATTGCCGTGCCCGACAAGGAACTAGCAGGCCGCCGTGAGTACGGTGTCGCCGATGCCGTTCTTCATTCACTCACCGAGATTGACGAAGAGCTGTTTAACCGGTTGTAGCTTTTTCAAACTCAACAAAACTGTTGATTCTGATTTTGGTGCCAAAAACGTGGAAAAATCACATTATTGGCACCAAACGGCAGATTAGGGCACAAAAACGCCCAGAACTCGCATCTGGGGCTAACTATATTCAATGATTACTCCGAATCAAGCGAAGATATTGCCATCGCTGTGGTTATTAACAATACGGTAAAAATTGTAAAACCCAGACCTAAAGTCTTTCCAGGATCATAAACTTTTTTTACTTTAACATCATCTGATTTAACTTTATAGCACACTTTGTTCTCATCGACATAAATGCTTGTTTGATTTTTTGATTCCAAAAGATTAACAGAACCATTTACATCATATCCTTGCTGCTTCTTTAACTCATAAACCATAATCTCACCACCTTTTCCGTCAGGCACAATTCTGTCAGGTGGTCCAACTAACTCAACAATTTCTGTATACGTTTTACCATTAAACTTCGCATTATATTCATCCTGCAAAGAAACATATTGTGTTGTGTGACACGACATTAACAGTATTGAGCACGAAAGTATCAAACAGATACTTTTGAACGTTTTGGTGTTGGTTGACAAAAACATATCCAATAAGTTTTAAAAGCATCAAAAGTAGCTTATTAACTATTCATTCGCAAACAAAAAACGCCCCAAGCCCGAAGGCAAGGAGCGTTCCCATTTATAATCATTTAAAATCTAATTTATCCAATAACCACTCTTGTCCAATTGTGTTTGTCGGGCTCGGTGCCGTACTGAATGCCGCGCAGCAGGTTGTAGAGCTTCGTCGAAACCGGACCGGGTTTGCCGTCCTTCGAGAAGACGAAGGTCTTTTTCTGCTCAAGGTCGTCAATCTTCGAGATTGGCGAGATGACGGCAGCAGTTCCGCAAGCGCCGGCTTCTTCGAATGTTGCCAGCTCTTCTTCCGGAATCTGGCGGCGCTCAACCGTCATTCCAAGGTCTTCGGCAAGCTGCATCAGACTCTTGTTGGTGATTGACGGCAGAATCGATGTCGATTTCGGTGTCACATAAGTGTTGTTCTTGATACCGAAGAAGTTAGCCGCACCGCACTCATCCATATATTTCTTCTCTTTGGCGTCGAGATAGAACTCGCAGGCATAGCCAAGGTCGTGAGCCATTTTGTTGGCGCGCAGGCTGGCGGCGTAGTTTCCGCCCACCTTGTAGATGCCCGTGCCGAGCGGAGCCGAACGGTCGAACTCGCGGATGATGACGTATGGGTTGCAGGCAAATCCGCCCTTGAAGTACGGACCCACCGGAGTTGCAAAAATCAGGAACAGATATTCCGATGCCGGATGAACGCCCACCTGTGCGCTTGTGCCAATGAGCAGCGGACGCAGATAGAGAGTTGCGCCGGTCTCGTAGGGCGGAATATATTTCTCGTTCAGGCGCACCACCATATCAATCATCTTATTGAAAGTTTCGGTTGGCAGCTCAGGCATCAAAATGCCGCGGCAGGTCGATTGCAGGCGGGCTGCGTTCTCGTCAGAGCGGAACACTCGTACCTTGCCGTCGGGGCAGCGGTATGCCTTCAAGCCTTCAAAGGCTTCCTGTCCGTAGTGTAGGCAGGTGGCAGCCATATGCATCGGGATTGTCTCTTCGGAGCAAGTCTCAATCTCGCCCCATTTGCCGTCGCGATAGTAGCAGCGGACATTGTAGTCGGTCTTTCTGTAGCCAAATCCTATGTTGGCCCAATCAATGTTTTCCATAACTCTATTTTTTCAAAAAAACAACCAAAGGTAATTATAGAATTGTGATGAGCAATTGATTTTTTAAAGAAAACTATCACATATCTTTGCCAATACAATTTTGACACAATAAATTTGCGTTCGGGCAATATATTGCAAATATAACTATAAATTATTGATTATGTGGATTGTATGTGCTGATTTGGAGGGCGTTTTCGTGCCAGAGGTCTGGATAAATTTCGCAAAAAAGACCGGCATCGACGCGCTGAAACTCACAACCCGCGACATTAAGGACTACGACGAGCTGATGCGCTACCGCCTGAAGATTCTCGACGAGCATAACCTTAAGATACAAGATATTCAAGAAGTTATCGCCACAATGAAACCATTGGATGGCGCACTCGAGTTCACCCGCTGGCTGCGCAAGGTGACGCGTTTCGCCATTGTGTCCGACACTTTCGTGGAGTTTGCCAAGCCGCTGATGGAGCAACTTGAGAACCCGTTCCTGCTCTGCCACTCACTCGATATTGACGAGACCGGCCGCGTTGTCGATTACAAACTCCGCCAGCCCGACCCCAAGCGCCGCACCGTGGAGGCCTTCCAGAGCCTTAAATACAAGGTTTTGGCTTTTGGCGACTCGTACAACGACATCCCAATGGTTGAATCGGCCGATGTGGGCATCCTCTACTGCCCGCCCGACAATGTGGTGCGCGACTATCCGCAATTCCCGGTTGCCCGCAACCTTGCCGAGCTCAAGGCGCTCATTGAGAAGTACGTCTGCGAATAAGTTTCTATTCAAATAATGTGAGAGGCGATGATGTCGCCTCTTTTTTTTCGTCGAACCTCACCAAATAAATATGACCGTCGGACACCGGCAGTTTTATTCACACATCCTGTTAATATCCGCGGTTTTTTGGCATAAAATTTGCTCTCATTATTGGCGGAATAATGCAAAATGGCGCGGGTAGTTTTTCATCGCTTTGCGCTAACTGATTGTCTGCTCGGAGATTATGGGTCAAAACAATATTTTGCGCCCTATTTTTCCGAATTCGATATTTAGTTTTACTTTTGCACGAATTTTTTAGGCTTGGTATGGATTATATAATTCCAATCAACGATTTAAAAGAAGGCAAGCACCGATATGAGTTCGATGTTGCCGACAAGTTCTTTGAACCGTATCCGGAATCGGAGGTGAAAAAGTGCTCGATACATGTTGTTGTCGATTTGACTAAGCGCAGCACAGGCGTTGACGCCGACTTCAGTTTGGCGGGCAAGGCCACCGTAACTTGCGACCGCTGCCTCGACGAGTTCGAGATGCCGCTTGAATACAATTCGCACATCAGCTTCCAGCTTGGCGACGAGCCGGAGGAAGTGTCGGACGAGCTGGTCATCATTTCGCGCAACAACACACACCTCGATTTGCGGCAATACATATACGAATTCATCAACCTTGCCATTCCGGCGCAGAAATACCATCCCGAAGACGAGAACGGACATTCGGCCTGCGACCCGGAGATGATTGAACGGCTTAACAAAATTAAAGTAAACCAGCCCGATGGTCGGGCAACTGACCCACGCTGGGATAAATTGAAAGATTTGATTAATAATTAATATTCAAAAAAATGGCACATCCAAAACACAGACACTCTAAAGAAAGAGGTCGCAAGAGAAGAACTCACTACAAGGCAGTTGCACCAACCGTAGCTGTATGCTCAAACTGCGGCGCACCCGTTGAATATCACCACGTATGCCCAGAGTGCGGCTACTACCGTGGCAAACTGGCAATCGAGAAAACCGTTGCCTAACAAGCTGCCTTGACAGCGAGAATGAACCTTGATTAACAAAAATTGCTCAAAAAATGAGAATCGGAGTTGACATAATGGGAGGAGACTTTGCGCCCGAAGCAACCGTTTTAGGTTCGATTTTGGCGCAAAAAGAGCTTCCCGCTGATGTTAAGTTGGTGCTGTTCGGTCCGAAAGAGAAAATCGAGGCCATCTGCCAGCGCGAGAATTTCGACGCAAGTCAATTTGAAATTGTTGACGCACAGGAGGTTATCGAGATGGGCGACCATCCCGCAAAGGCTTTCACAGCCAAACCGAACTCAAGCATCACCGTTGGTTTCGGCTATCTTCAGAAAAAGCTGATAGACGGATTCGCGAGCGCCGGTAGTACCGGAGCAATGCTCGTTGGCGCAATGTACACAATCAAGGCCATTCCGGGAGTTATCCGGCCGTGCATCTCAAGCGAGATGCCGCAGTTCGAGGGCACCCCAACGCTGCTGCTCGATGTGGGTCTGAATGCCGACTGCCGCCCCGACGTACTTTATCAGTACGCTCAAATCGGCTCTGTTTATGCAAAGCAGATGTACGGCATTGCCGACCCTAAAGTGGCTCTGCTCAACATCGGCGCCGAGCCGACCAAGGGCAACCTTGTCACCAAGAGCACCTACGAGGCTATGGCCGACACCAAGGACTTCAACTTCATCGGCAACATTGAGGGCAACCAACTGTTGGGCAACTGTCCCGCCGACGTGGTTGTAACCGACGGATTCACAGGCAATATCGTTCTGAAAGAGGCCGAAGGTCTTTACAAGATTATCCGCAAGAAAGGCCTTACCGATGATTTCTTCGAGAAGTTCAACTTCGAGAACACCGGTGCTGTTCCGGTGCTGGGAGTCAACGGCATTGTGCTCATCGGCCACGGCATCTCGAACGACAAGGCTATTAAGACAATGATTCTGCAAACCAAGAAAATGATTGAAGCCAAGGTTTCAGAAAAAATCTGCGAATTGTATAAGTAATGACAGAAAAGATTCGGGCAAAAATCACCGGCATTGGCGCGTATGTACCTGACTATGTGCTCACCAATGACGAATTGAGCCGAATGGTTGATACCAACGACGAGTGGATAACCACCCGCGTGGGCATCAAGGAACGGCATATTCTCAAAATTGAGGGCGAAGGCTCGTCGTATATGGGCGAACGTGCTGTGCGCCAGCTGTTTGAAAAAACAGGCACCAATCCCGACGAGATTGATTTGGTGCTTTGCGCGACGGTTACACCCGATATGCCTTTCCCGGCAACGGCAAGCATCATCGCCGACAAGGTGGGCATCAAAAATGCTATGCACTTCGACATCAACGCGGGCTGCTCGGGCTTCATCTACACGCTCATCACAGCCAAAATGTACGTTGAGTCGGGGCAGTTCAAGAAGGTGCTGCTGGTGACGGCCGAGAAAATGTCGGCAATTGTTGATTACACCGACCGCTCAACCTGTCCGCTCTTTGGCGACGGCGCTGCCGCAATGCTCATTGAACCATCGGACGACGGAACGGGCGTCATCGATTTCATCGCGCAAAGCGATGGCATTGGCCGCAACTACTTGTATATGAAGGCTGGCGGCTCGTGCCGTCCGGCATCGGCCGAGACGGTTGCCAACCGCGAGCATTTTGTTTACCAGGAGGGACGCACGGTGTTCAAATACGCTGTAACACACATGGCCGATGTATCGGTTGAGGTTATGAAGCGCAATGGCATCACCGCCGACACTCTGGCTTGGCTGGTTCCGCATCAGGCCAACCTGCGAATTATTGACGCAGTAGCGCGTCAAATGGATCTCTCGCCCGAAAAGGTGATGATAAACATCCAAAAATACGGCAACACCACATCGGCTACCATTCCGCTCTGTCTGCACGAGTGGGAAAGCCGTCTGCACAAGGGCGACAATCTGATTCTGTCGTCGTTTGGCGCGGGTTTCACGTGGGGCGCCATCTACCTCAAATGGGCTTACGACGGCAAATAATCCGCCGAAAAACACATAACACAGCGCACCGTTCTGCTTCGAGCGGTGCGTTTTTTTTGCCTTTTAGGGCGGATTTCCACATAAAAGATTAACTTTGGACTTTCTGATGCAACACAATTTGCGGCAAACATCAGGGACAACCATAAGGGATTATTTATCAAAAGGTTAAACTAAAAAACTCAAACATAACTATGGCTAAAGAGACAGAATCACTTCGCGACCAGATTAACATCATCGGTAGCGGAACAACCATCAAAGGAGACATTGACTGCAACGGCGATATGCGCATCGACGGCAAGGTTACAGGTAACCTCAAAATATCGGGTAAGATTGTGATTGGCCCCACAGGCGACATCAACGGCCAAATAACCTGCAAGAACTCGGAAATCGAGGGCAAGGTTGACGGCAAAATCTACGTGGCTGAGTTGCTGGTGTTGAAGAGCACAGCGGCCATTTTGGGCGATATTTCGACAACGAAGCTGGCCATTGAGCCGGGTGCTACCTTCACGGGCAACTGCAAGATGGACGGCAGTAAAGCACCGCAGGCCAATGTCGAGCAAAAATGACAATCTGAAAAACGTTAACAATTATGCCAAGTATTCGGGCCTTGCGTTCGAAATGCTTGGCATTATTATTTTAGGCGTGTGGGGAGGAATAAAACTCGACGCGCGTTTTGGCACTAAACCGCTGTTCACGGTAGTGCTGTCGCTTGGCGGTGTGGCTTTGGCCATATATCAAATGATTGTTAAAATAAAGCGGTGAAAATATTTGATTTTCATTCGAATATGATTTTGAAGTACAGTTAGGACCAACCAATGACTGAAAAGTTTGAAATAGAGCCAATTGCGCACATTTGCACCGATTTCCCGGAGAAATTCGGCATTCCGCGGCAGAGCGGTGTGGTGCCGACTTTGCGCGGCCGGATAGTCTTCTGCCCCAAATTCCGCAACCCCGACGCACTGCGCGGCATCGAGGGGTTCACGCACTTGTGGCTCATCTGGCAATTCTCGGCCAACACCGGCTGGCAGCCGATGGTGCGTCCGCCGAGGCTTGGCGGCAACCGTCAGGTAGGCGTTTTTGCGTCGCGCTCGCCGTTTCGCCCAAACTCACTGGGACTGTCGGCGGTTGAGGTGGAAAAAGTGGAGTGGAATAATACGCCGCAAGGCCCCGTCATCCACGTGCTTGGCGCCGATTTGATGGACGGCACGCCCATCTTCGACATCAAGCCATATGTGACTTACGCCGACAGCATTCCGCAGTCCAAATCGGGTTTTGTGGATGAGGTGGAGTTCGCCCGCCTCACAGTGGAATTCCCCGAAGAATTGCGCCGGAATTTCAGTCCCGAACAAGCCGACACTCTCACGCAAGTGCTTGAAAACGACCCGCGTCCGCGCGTGCAAGCCGATGCCAACAAGATTTTCGGAATGTCGTTTGCCGGACACGATGTGCGGTTCCGCGTCGAGGGCACGGTGCTGACAGTGGTTGATGTTGTTGAACAGGGTAAACGGGGTTAGTTATTGAAAATATGCAAATTAGAATGATTAAACAGCGCAGCTTTTAAACCCGTTAAACTTTAAACAATACTACGTTATGCAACTTCAGCAAGCCGATTTCCCGTTTTACACCTTCACAAACCTCAACAAATATGACGTGAGGCATTTTGTGACATCGTGCGGGCCGAATGCCGATGTGAACCTGCGGTCGGCAAATGGAGCCGAATGTCGGCGGCGGCTGGCGCAATCGGTTGGGTTCGACATTAACCGACTGGTGACCGGTGAGCAGACTCACAGCCTCAACATTGCCGTGGTGACGGAAAAGGATGCCGGGCGCGGCAGCCTCAACATCGACAGCCGCATTCCCTGCACCGACGCGCTGATAACCAATCGCCCGGGCATTCCGCTGATGGTGCTCACCGCCGATTGCGTGCCGGTGTTGCTCTTTGATGCGGCCACCCGTTCGGCGGCGGCCATCCACGCCGGCTGGCGAGGCACTGCCAACGGCATTGTGAGCCTGACCGTTGAGAAAATGAGCCGTGAGTTCGGCACAAAGCCAAAAGATGTTGTGGCCGCTATTGGGCCGTGCATCGGTGCGTGCTGCTTTGAGGTTGGCGACGATGTGGCCGGGCACTTCATCCGCTGGCCGGAAACAGTCATCCGCCGCAACGGCTGGCCGAAACCGCACATCGACCTTGTGATGGCCAACCGCCTGCAACTGGAGCAATCGGGCGTTTTGCCGCAAAACATTGAGGCGGCCGATGAGTGCACCAAATGCGGACCGCTGCAATTCTTCTCGCACCGCCGCAACCAGACTCTCGGACGGATTGGAACAGGAATCGTTATAGATAAATAATTGTTTAAACAATATTTACTCTGTATTATCGAAAGTAAAGATTTAATATTTGGGCATTCCAATTGTTTGCTCAATAAATCGACATTGGCGCAAGAAACATTTTGCGGATTCGAAATTCAATTGTTTCTTTGTTAGGTATGAGATTCGCTGACATCATAGGACAAGACGACATCAAACGGCACCTGATTGGCACCGTCAAAGAGAACCGCATCAGCCACGCGCAGATGCTGCTCGGGCGCGAAGGTTACGGCACGCTGCCGCTGGCCATCGCGTATGCGCAGTACATCAACTGCCAGCACCGCACCGACAGCGACTCGTGCGGCGAGTGCCCAAGCTGCCGGCAAATTTCGCAGCTTGCCTATCCCGACCTTCACTTTGTTTTCCCGGTACCCGCAACCGGCTCCACCAAAGAGAAGCCCGTGAGCGACACCTTCTTCCGTAAATGGTCAGAGTTCATCAAGCAGAACCCCTACGGCAGCTATCAGCAATGGCTCGACTACGCTGAGGCAGGCAACTCGCAGGGGCTCATCCGTGTTGACGAGAGCAGCGAAATCATCCGAAAGCTGACAATGAAAAGTTTCAACTCGGGATACAAGATAATGGTCATCTGGCTGCCCGAGAAAATGAACTCCGATGCGTCGAACAAGCTTCTGAAACTCATTGAGGAGCCTTATCCGATGACGCTCTTCCTGCTGGTGGCCGAAAATTCGGAAAACATCATCAGCACCATCATATCGCGCACGCAGATTGTGAAAGTGCCGCGCATTGCCGACGCCGACCTCTGCGCCGGTCTTCAACGCGTGGCTGGAGCCGATGCCGCCAAGGCCGAGAAGATTGCCCGAATCAGCGAGGGCGACTTCTGCAAGGCGCTCGAATATTGCAGCCAAACGGCCGACCTGGCGCAGAATCTTGACCTTTTCATCAAGCTGATGCGCGTGAGCTACTCGTACAAAGCCCCCGATATGATTGCCCTGGCCGACGAGCTGGCATCGCTGGGGCGCGAAAAGCAGAAGGCGCTGCTGGCCTACAGCGAGCGTATGGTGCGCGAGAACCTGATAATGAACCGCCAGCTGACCTCAATGGCCCGCTTCACCGACGACGAAGGCAACTTTGCGCAGAAATTCTCGCGGTTCATCCACCCGCAAAACTCCGGCCTGATTGCCGAGGCGCTCGACAAGGCCAGCTACCACATATCGCGCAACGCGAGCGCAAAAATTGTTTTTCTCGACACCATCATCACGCTGGCGCGATGTCTGCGGATGCCGGCATAAAATCGTTTCTCAACTATGAAAAACCTTCTGAAATCACTTTCGTGGATATTGCTGATACCATTCCTGCACATTGCCGCGGCGCTGTTTATTCCTGATTTTGTGCGCATCGCACTGCCACATCTGCTTCTTATGTACGGCATTTTGTGCGGGCTGACGGTTGTTCACCTGTTTGTGGTGAGCCGTGTGGTGCGCCGCCATAAGCAGCAGTCGGCAATGATAGTTATGGCGATGAATATGCTCAAGATGCTGCTGAGCATTGTCCTGCTGTTTGTTGTTGTGGTTCCGTTCACCGGCAAGGGTGGCGCGGTGGCCGTCAATTTCGGCGTGGCGTATCTTTTCTTTCTGATTTTCGACTCTCAGTTGGTGCTCTTGATGTTGCGGGGCGACAACTAAGCCATCAGTGCCAGAACACCACTAACGGCCATATATGCATAGATGACTTTCCGCAGCGTGGGCGACGGAATCCTGTCGAAAACCTTTCTGCCAAGCCACGAGCCAATCACAACGCCCACAAGCGCATAGAGCCAGCGACGGCCGACTATCGGCGTGCAGAAGCCGCATTGGGCGCGGTAAACGGTCATAAACACATTCCCGATGAAAAAATAGGCCTGCGTCATTGCCAGATAGCGCACCTTGTCGGCCTCGGTGGCCACAAAGTAAAGCACAGCCGGCGGCCCCTGCATAGCAAACAAACCGCCCATCAGGCCGCTCAGCGTTCCCATCGACAGTTGCATCGGCAGCGTCGGGCGCAATCGTATTCTCTCGCTTATTATCAGGAAGTAAACGCTCATCACCAGAAGTATTACTCCAAGCAGATGTTTCAAATGGGTGTCGGTGCTTGCCGATACGTATTGGACAGCGAAAAACGACACAACCAGAAATGTGAGCATAATGGGCAGAACTCGCTTCCAGTCGATGAGCCGGTAGATGCCCACCAGCACATAGAGCGACTGCGCCGCCGACAGCATACCCGAGAGCGCCGTGGCCTCGCCGTACGAAGGCATCAGGTGCGGCAGCATTGTCATTATGAAAATGCCGAACCCGAATCCGCTCACCCGCTGCACAAAGCTGGCACCGGTGCAGAAAACTATCAGCAGAATGATTCCGGATGTTGTCATAAGTGCGGCAAAGTTATGATAAAGAAGTTCTGCAAATCAAAGGATTAAATCAAATATGGGAAACTTTATTAGATCAGTTCTTATTAAGCGTGGTTGTCGTTTTCAACGGCTTTGCGGTAGAATTGCCGGCATAACTCTTTGCTAATAGGGTGTTCTTCAACTACTTGTGTTTTGAGATCGCAGACATAGAGTTTGTCGGTTTGGGCTATATGCAGTTTTGAGTATCGGATGGCGTTACTGTTTTGCAGTTCTGTCATATAATAGACAGTAAGCTGCACCTCATGGCGCGAAAGGTTGTCTTTGGTGAAGATGAAAAGCTCAAACTGGTCGAACGCACCATAGAAACCATTTGCCACTTTCTGAACCTTGCTTTTGATAATTCGCTTGAGTGGTAGCGCCAGTGACCAGTATCGCTTCTCTAGCTCGCCCATAAACTGTCCATAATCGAGGCCATAGGAGTAGCCATAGATGCGGATGTTTTGTAGGTCGGTCTCATTGATGCAGAAAATCTCCTTGCCGGCAAGTTCATTCACAAGTAATTCGGCTTCAGTACGGTTTTCTTTTATCGACCGTGTGACTTCGATACCAAGACTATGTTCGATGTCTTGCAAATCAGGTCTGTCGGAATTTGCCAAATGAGCGTATTTGTCTCCTAACACGGTATGCAGCGTAATCATCGCATAGCGCTCAAAAAAAGTAGTATCGAATTTAGGTTCAATCATAATATGTACGTTGCGGCAAATGCAACTTTCAAATATAAGCTATTTTAAAAAGAAAGGCGACGCTTAATTATTAACCGACTCTATCTAAATAAAAAATCGCATACACAGACATTCTGCGAATGCGATTTATCGATAGTTGTGCCAAAATGCTTGTTGTTTTTACTTAGCAATCAGCAGCGAGTAGTCTTTTTTGCCTTTCTGCGCAAGCAGATATTTGCCGTTGAGCAGGAACGAGTCGTTCACAACCAGATTGGGGTCGGTAATCTTCTCTTTGTCGATGGAAACGCCGCCGCCCTGAATGTTGCGCCGCAGGTCGCCCTTCGACGGGAAGACAGGCGCTTTGTCGGTCAGCAGGTCGAGAACGCCAATGCCGCCGGCAAGCTCAGCCTTGCTGATTTCGTATGTCGGCACACCGGCA
The DNA here is from genome assembly GCA_946186925.1 of uncultured Bacteroidota bacterium. Lineage (GTDB taxonomy): Bacteria > Bacteroidota > Bacteroidia > Bacteroidales > SZUA-534 > RUG13583. The sequence goes on from CAMHPA010000004.1 coordinate 29,835, forward strand.
AACACCTCAAGGAAGGTGCGCTCGTCGAGTTTCAGCAGGTTGTCTTTGGTCGATTTTCCGAACAGAATGCCCGAAGCCTCAACGGCCATATTGTAGTCGGCCTCCGAGTGAACCATAATGGTAACTTCCTTAGCCAGACGCTTTTGCAGCGGACGAAGGCCCGGGTCTTTGGCTTGCTCGGCAACCAGCTCGTCAACTTCCTCTTTGGTGAGGGTGGTGAAAATCTTGATATATTTCTCGGCGTCGGCATCCGAAGTGTTAATCCAGAACTGGTAGAACTGGTACGGTGATGTGCGGGCTGGGTCGAGCCAGACATTGCCGCTCTCGGTCTTGCCGAATTTGCCGCCGTCGGCCTTGGTCACAAGCGGGCAGGTGAGGGCGAAGCACTCGTTGCCGTTGGTGCGGCGGATGAGCTCCGTGCCGGTGGTGATGTTGCCCCATTGGTCGGCGCCGCCAAGCTGCAGCTTGCAGTTTTTGTGCTCGTTCAGATAGAGGAAGTCGTAGCCCTGAAGCAGCTGGTAGGTGAACTCGGTGAACGACAGACCGTCGCGGGCCTCGCCGTTCAGGCGCTTCTGCACCGAGTCTTTGGCCATCATATAGTTGACGGTGATGTGCTTGCCCACCTCGCGGGCAAAATCGAGGAAGGTGAAATCCTTCATCCAGTCGTAGTTGTTCACCAGCTCGGCGCGGTTGGGCGCATCGCTGTCAAAATCGAGGAATTTCGACAGCTGCTTTTTGATGCAGGCCACGTTGTGGCGCAGAGTCTCCTCGTCGAGCAGGTTGCGCTCCTGGCTCTTGCCCGATGGGTCGCCAATCATACCGGTTGCGCCGCCAATCAGGGCCAGCGGCTTGTGACCGCAGCGTTGGAAGTGGCGCAGCATCATCACGCCGCAAAGGTGGCCAATGTGCAGAGAGTCGGCCGTCGGGTCGATTCCTAAATATGCTGTAACTTGTTCTTTTGCAAGTAGTTCTTCGGTTCCGGGCATCATCTGGTGAATCATCCCTCTCCAAGTCAATTCTTCTATGAAATTCATCGAATGAAACGTTTTTATATTATTAAATACTAATTATCTACAAGCTTTTGGCGTTGTCGGGCAGAATGTCGCCGATTCCCGACGGAACGGTCGGAATATGGTCGCCAAGGTTGAAATTAAGCTGCTCAAACACAAACGGCGCAATGGGCGCAATCTTATCGAACAGAACGCTTTCCTCTTTCATCTCGTCGCTGAAAATCGACGATGCCGGGCCAAACGAGTTCAACGCCGACACAATCGCACTGATTATGAACGCACTGCGCAAAACGCTGAAAACCACGCCCAAAACCTTGTCGGCCCACCCGAGCGCAATGGCTTTGACAAGCGTGCTGACCGATTTGCCGAGCAGATGAACGCCCACCACAACAATCAGAAACGTGATGACAAACGACGCTACCGTGACATACTGCTCGTCGAAGTTGAAGTGTGCTTGCAGGAATCCGCCTGTGATATACGAGAACTTCATTGTGAGCCACGCGCCAAGCAGAATGGCCACAAGTGAGGTGAGCATTGTTATCAGGCCTTTGAAAAATCCCGTAACGGCGGCAATGCCGAGCAGAACCAGAACCACTATGTCGAAAATGTTGGCAGGCATTGTTCAGCGTTATCTCGATTTTCTTTTATTGTATTTCTCGTCGGGGCAGAAAATCCACACATCGTCTTGAAAACTAGTTGAGAAATTGCCGTTTTGCCCACAGAGTAGAAAGCCGTAGTTGCCCGCAGTAAAGCAAGAGGCTGAGTAGCGGTTCGGGCCTTCAAAGTCGCCGATTGGTTGCCATTTGCCTTTGCCATTGTCGATGTCGGGAGTATAGAGCCAAGTGTCGCGCAGCACCTCACCAGTGAATTTGACCCCGCAGGTTATGTAGCCTTCGTTGCCGATGCTGAATGCTGAGGCACTGTAGCGGTATAGGATGTCAACGTTGTAGTCATCGACTATGTTGTTGCTGATGATGCTGAATTCGCCGGTAGCAGCGTTGTAGCATTCAAACGATGGCACGCGGTAGTTGTTGCTGCGTCCGCCAATGATGAAGGCTCTGTCGCCGATGATAAATACGCTGGCGCATTGGCGTTTGGCAGCGCCAGGAGTTTCAATCTTACTCCAACGTGAGCCAGCCGCTTTTGAGGGGTCGAACTGATAGAAGTCTGACGAAGTGCCGCGAGTTTCAGTCATTCCGGTGCCGGCAAATCCGAGCTCACCAATGGCAAACCCGAGTCCCTCGTAGAATCCGCCCATGGGGAAGGTGTCGGCCACTAGGTTCGTCCATTGCGAGCCGGCTTCCTTTGTTGGGTCGAACTCAAACATATCACTGTAGCATTCGCCGTCGATGCCGATACCGCCACAGTAGTATCCTTTGCCATTGATGCTGAATGCTACGCCGGCACGTCTCGGGGCGCCGGGCAGGGTGTCGCACTCATGCCATGAATAGTCTTTTACATCGAACTCCCAGGTGGAATTGAAATATTTTGGCACAAGATAGAATCCGTAGCCGCCCACCAGATAGGCTTTGTTGCCGATTGTGAATGATGCGGCGGCGCCGCGACCTTTGGCGTTCAATGTCGAAATTGAGCGCCAGTTGCCGTAATAGTCCTCGTCGCAACCGCACAAGACGGCTGTAAGCAAGGCTATCGGAATCAATTTGTGCATCAGTTTGTTCATTGTTACAGGTGCGTTTTTGTGTTTAAACGTAAAAAAGGGAAACCATAGATTTCCCTTTCAATGCCTTAGATTATGGGATTTTAACGGTCAGGTCTTTTTTCGTAATCCTCATCTGGATGGAACTCCCATAGGTCATCGTAGAACTGGTCTTGACTTGATGGATTGGCATTTACAATTGTGCCTGTTCCCACGTAACCCACGCCATCGATGGCAAAGCCAAGGCAGGCGAAGCGGGGAGAACCTTCGAATGAGCAAACCTCGGTCCATTCGCCCATATTGTCGCGGCCCACATATGGAATGTACTCCCACACGTCAGATTTTGATGAGCCTACAGATCCGCAGCATAAGTATCCGCGGCCGTTGATTGAGAAGGCTGCCGCCTGCTGGCGATAGACTTTTACGAACCGGCTGCTGCGGTAGTCCTCAACAAAATTCTGTGTGATCTTCTGCCAGCGGAACTCACCTTCGTCAATGCTTGGATCGAAACGCTCAAGATCGTACACATACTTGCCGTTGCTTATGCCTCCCACAATATATGCGCGGTCATCGATGACAAACACACTGCCATAGCAGCGTTTTGCGGGGTTGATGTGCTCAACAATCTGCCATTTTTTGCCTTTGGCGGCGTTGGGGTTATATGAATAATAGGTATTGGCATAACCTTGGTTTTTTGTCTGGCCCGCACCGATGTAACCAACGCCGTTGATGGTGAATCCCACCATGCCCCAGATCGGCTCTTCGCCAGGCAGAGAGTCTGTCACAGTCCAAACTCCGGGAAGTTTTTTGTAGCCTGTGGTGTCGCCTTCGACTGACAGTACAGGAACTGTTGTTGAGTCTTCCGGTGAAAATTCATAAAAGTCTTTGAACACCTCGCTTTTGTATCCGATGCCTGTTCCGTAATAGCCTTTTGTCTTGCCGTCGGCGCCGATAGCTGCAAAAGCGACACCATAGTTGCGCCCTTTTTCGGCAGGAACGGGAGCGTATTGTTTCCAAGAATTATGTTTAGGATCGAATTGCCATGTGTCGAGGAAGAATGACTCTCTTTTTATATAGCCGCGCCCGCCCACAATGTAGGCCATGTTGTCAATGACAAAGCAGCTAGCGCCACCACGGCCGTTTGAGTTCATCTGCGTCGGGCCCTTCCAGTTGCCGACTAAATTATTTTCATACTCGCAGTTGTAGAATGTGAAAGTCACGCAAAGCGCGAGAATCATTGAACTGATAGTTTTTTTCATATATGTGTCTTTTTAAATTTCAATAAAATACGTGTTCGAAAAGCCCCAATAAAGAGCGTGCGAATATAGTAATTTATTGTTTCGGGGGAGATTTTTTTTAAAGAGCCGGTTTTTGGGCTGTTGGTGTTATGAGCAATGGGGTGAATCACAGTCCTTTCATGCTTGCCGGTTCAGTTGATTCTCCGACAGTGTTGTAGTTGGTGGAAGTGGAAGTCCGTTTGCGGCGAAACCATCGGCGCCAGAGCTCGCCAAAATCGTTGAAATCTTCGGTGTAGAACACACCCAGGCCGCGTGTGTATGGCGCGTCATCATAAATCAGGTCCTCGTTTACTTTCTGGAACGCTTTAAGCCGCACGTTGCCCTTCTTGTTCAGTTTCAGCTCGACAGAGAAGTCGGTGGTGTACTGTGTGCTGTTTTCCGCCGAGTTGTCCTGGTTATTGTTGACGTCGAAGTTGCTGCTTACGGTTATGCGGTCGTTCCATAGCGATGTTGAGAGAGCCAGCTCGTATTCTTCTGAGCTGATTTCGGTCTCGGGGCGGTAGGCCACGCCGAGGTCGAAGTTTGTACTCAATTGGCTTATCCACTTGCTAAGCTGGTTCGACAGCAGCTCACTGGCGGTGCTGGCGCCCACCGTGGCTACCGATGTGCCGGTCGAATTATCGGATACGCTTGTTAGTGGATAGAACTTGTTGAACAACAGCAAATTGATCACTTGTTGGTTAAGATCGTCCTCGGGCAGGCTGTTCAACTGTTCAATCTCCTCAATCCTTGTGATGGTTGATGGCACATCGATAGAGAACCCGATGTTTGGCGAAACCAGTTTGTTGGTCATCAGCAGGTGGCAGTTCACAGGCACGCGCTTCTCGCGGTCTTCTTCGTTGAGGGTTAGCGAGTAAACAGGCACTTTGCGCAGTTTGTAGGCCGCGTCGATGTTTACGGTGGCGCCGAGCGGCTCGCCGGTCCATGTCAGGTAGCTGCCGCTCTGGAGGTCGAGTTTCTTGCTGATGACATTCTGCAATGTGAAGGTGAAGTTACCGTTGTTTATGAGATAGGTGCCGTAGATTGAGAATTTGTTTTCGAGCAGGCGGATGCTTAGGTCGGCCGAGCCGTGCGAGCGTAGGGCGTCGCCGATGGTTGGGTCAAACACAATCTGCACCTCAGCGTCGGGTGTCACCTTCAGGTCGAGGTTGAGGTTCACCATTGAGCGAGGGGCCTCAACAGCGTGCTGCTCACGTCGCGATTTTTTCATTTCGTTGATGTTCTTCACGTTCTTCGTCGATACGAAGGTAATGAAGTCGTTCTCCGTCAGGTCGTTGCGGCCCTCCATCGTTATGTAGAACATACTTTTTGGCATTGTTGTGGCGCTGATGTCAATTTCGACTGTCTTGCGGTTCGAGCCGCTGATGTTGATGATGCCGCTGGCGTAGGTCTTGCCATACCACAAAGGTGAGTCGGATGATCGTGTGTTGAGGCCGATGACGTTGTCGGCATTTATTCTCAGGTCGATGAAAAACTCTTTGAAATTGCGGTGCCATACTTGGCCGTCGAGCTGTGCGGTACCTGATTCGGTGTCGTGGCCTAAAATATTTTTAAATAGTATTTTGTTATTGTCGAACTCAAGCGTGTCGGTGACAATGTAGGTGGCTTTTGTGGGTCTGACAGTGAGGTGCGCGTCTTCAAGCCCCAGCTTTCCGTACCAGCGAGGTGCATTGAGGCGTCCCTCAAGGTGCATCTTGCCGCCGAAAGTTCCGGTCAGTTCGGAGAACACGCCCGACAGGAACAGCTTCAGAAACTGCAGATCCTGATGAGAGGCTTCAGCATCGAGGTTCATCTCAAACGCTGACGGATCAATGTATCCGCCGAATGTTGTGAGCGAATGGCCGCCTTTGTCAGATAAAGCGCCGCCCACCATCAGCCGCCGTTCTTCGATGTTCCAAGCGGTGTTGGCGCTGATATTGCCAAACCGCCGGCCATCGATGGCGAAATCGTTGATGGTCAGGTTGCCGTTGAGGCGTTCACGAAGGTCGTTGAGCACCGACTGGCACGATAGGATGCCCGAGAACTTTGTGCCAAGGCCGAAAACATCCGACACAAAATCGAGACGCACATTATTTATATCAATAGAGAGGCTGTCGTTGGGATTGTCAGACAGAACGCCGTCGGCAAAGACGCGGAAGTTGCCGTTGTCGATGTCGAAATGGCTGATGGCCACGGCCGTGTCGCACAGTGCTATTGAAGCTGGCTGTATGGTTGCGGTGGTGTCGAGTATGGTGATCCACGACGGCAGAATGTCGACGCTCAACTTTTCGTCCGGCGATCCGAAACGCATAGCCACCGTCACGTCGCCGCTGTTGTTGTCGTGCTTTAGCAGGTTGTCCCACTTGATGTTCAGATTCGAAAGACTGTTTTTGAGCGAGCCGGTGGCGCGGATGTTCTTCATCGATTCGTAGTCGGCGAAATAGAGCACATCTGATGTGAGCACGGCCGCCATGCTGTCGCCGTCATTGTGCATCTCAAATTCCACATTTGATAGATCCAAGCTTTTCGCCATAATGCTTTCCGATTCCAGTCTCAGACGGAATGTCGCCGTACTGTCGTCGAATTCCGCCCTCAAGTTAGTGCCGGACGCAATGGTTAGCCACGGCACAAACATGGTTGTGATTGGGTAAGGATAATCAACCACCATGTCGACACCGATGCGGTTGTATTGTTCCGATGGTTCCGATGGACTGGCGCTGACAAAACTTTTGGCAAAACATCGAATACTTTGCGGAATCTTTGACAAATGGTAGTCGCCGGCAGCAGTGGCCGATACGAATTCCGATGTGAGAGTCACCACTTTGCCTGTGTCAGCGTTGGTGGCGGCAATCAGGACAGTATCGGTGGCCAGATATGTCGAGTCGCGGAAATAGTAGAGATCGGTTATCTCTATGGTTCCGTCGGCCTGGTCAACACCTGGTCCGCTGAAATTGGCGTTCATGTTGAACGATATATTTGCCAGCGAGTCGTCAACCAGCCCCAGCGCCGACAGATTGGCGTAGTAGACGCACGATTTGAAGTTGTAGCTTTGGCTGTCGCTGATGTTCACCAGACCATCGAAATCGAAGCGCAGATTGGAGTCGAAGGAGCTGATGCTGCCGCTGAACATACGGTTTGCAAAGCGGCCGTTGATGGCCACCGAATCGATGCTGACATTGGCATATCTTATGCTGTTCACCATTCCGTTCACGTTGATGTTGGTGTTGGCGGCAGTGCCTACGACGCCGTTCACAGTCAGGTCGGTGCGCAGCGATGCGCGTTTGCCAATATAGCTGTTGAGTGCCACTGGCGTCGATGCAATATGGCCGCTCACGTTGAACGCGTCAGCCGATTCTCTGTCGATCTCAACCGACACGTTAAGATTGCCGATACCGGTGTTCAGACAGCCATTGGCCACAATATTGTTCAAGGTCCCTTCGCCCTGTCCAGTGAAATCGATGCCGCCTAACGGCCCGATGCTACCTGACAGCATTGTGGTGTCGATGTGCGCATAGGCGTTGAGCAGGCTTGTCAGCTCGCGGCTTGATGTGTGTAACTTATTTACATTCAGCTTATATGAAAGACTATCTAGGTTGCTGATGTTCCTGACAGTGAATTCGGCATTGAAAAGTGAGCTGTCGCCGAAAGCCACTTGCATCTGTCGGCAGCGAAGGCGGTTGTTGGTCCCACCAAATTGACCATTTAGTGTGATACACTGATTGTTGCCCTCAAATTGCGGCACAATTTGTGCAAAGTCGGCTGGGCATAGGCGCAGACTCTCAATTGCGGCGGTGTATTTCTTTGTCGCAGTGTTCAGTGAGGCTTTGCTTATGCTGGCACTAGAGCTGCGGCCACTGAAATTCAACTGACTCACACTTATGTGGTCGCCAGCCATCGCGAAATCTAAACGCAAATTCTCAATCATCGGTGTCCCGTTATGTGCGGCGGTCAGGGTTTCGAGTTTCATGTCAATGGTATCACCGTTCAGATTGAAATTGCTGATGTCGACATTCAGATTGTCGATGTGGTGATTTGCGAGACTATCGGCGTATGTGAGCCTCGACTGAACCATTGTCAACTCATTAATATTAATTTGCCAATGGGAGGGTATGGAATCGGAAAGGCCGGCGGTGTCGGGCTTGTTGAATGATTCGAGCAGGAAGTTGAAGTTGAACACGCTGTCGGTGCGGACAATGTTGGCCTGTACGCCGCGAATGTATGCCCGCTGAATGCCTATCTGCCGCTCGTTGGCACTTATTGAGCGCAGGTAGCCCGACAGTTGCGGCACATAGAGCAGCGTGTCGCCGTTGGGGCAGCGAATCAGCACATCCTGCAGGGTGAGCCCCTGGCGGATATAGTAGCGCGCCTTCTTCACCGACACATCGGCGCCGAGCGTGCGGCTCAGAACGGCGGTAATCTGATTGGCAAGCATGGTTTGAATGAGCGGCGAGCGCAGAGCCGACCACACAAGCACCACCATCCCGACGATTATCAGGACAAAAACAGACAATATTTTAACGGCTTTTTTAATACCTTTGCACCTTAAATTAAAAGTGCCCAAAAATATCGTTTTTGAGCACAAAATGCAGCCATATTTTTATGAGCGTTACAATTTTAGGCATAGAATCATCGTGCGACGACACTTCGGCGGCCATCATCCGCGACGGTGTGATACTCTCGAATGTGATTTCGAGTCAGAAAGTGCACGAGCAGTACGGCGGCGTGGTGCCCGAATTGGCGTCGCGCGCGCATCAGCAGAACATCATCCCAACCATCGACGCGGCAATCAAAAACGCGGGCATCGGGCTCGACGAGATTTCGGCCGTGGCCTTCACCCGCGGACCTGGACTGCTGGGCTCGCTGCTGGTGGGCACGTCGTTTGCAAAGGGTTTTGCGCTTGCGCGACGGTTGCCGCTGATTGAGGTGAACCACCTGCAGGGCCACGTGCTGGCGCTATTTGTGAAGCAGAGCGCCGACGACAACAACCAACCCGAGTTCCCGTTCATCTGCCTGCTGGTGTCGGGCGGAAACTCGCAACTGGTGGTTGTGCGCAGCCCGCTTGATATGGAAGTGGTGGGCACCACCATCGACGACGCGGCTGGCGAGGCTTTCGACAAGTGCGGCAAGGTTATGGAACTGCCCTACCCGAGCGGCCCCATCATCGACAAACTGGCCAAAGAGGGCAACCCCAAGGCCATCAGTTTCGCCAAACCGAGCATCGAGGGCTACAACTACAGTTTCAGCGGCCTGAAAACGAGTTTCCTGTACCATATCCGCGACGCGGTGAAGACCAACCCGAACTACGTGAAGGAGAATCTGCCCGACCTGTGCGCGTCGCTGCAGAACACCATCATCGAGATTCTGCTGAACAAACTGAAGAAGTTGGTTAAGGCGACGGGCATCCGTCAGGTAGGCGTGGCAGGCGGCGTTTCGGCCAACTCGGGGCTGCGGCAGGCGCTGCTCGACTACGGCGAACGCGAGGGGCTGAAAATCTTCATCCCCAAAATATCGTTCACCACCGACAACGCGGCAATGATTGCCATCACGGGATATTACAAGTATCAGGCAGGGCTGTTCACCACGCAGGACGTGGCACCGCTGGCACGTATGGATATTAGGTAGGATTTGGATGTTGGGTGTTAGGTGTTGGTAGGGACGCACCGCGCACTAAAAAAGTTGGAAATGACAGAAACGGAATTATATAGGGAACTTGGGACTTTGACAAAGAGCAAGGACAAATGGGAGGATAACATTCCTTATGTAAAGTCGCTGCTGTCGTCGGAATCGCTGAAAATCAAGGCGAAAGCGCTGTGGCTTCTTGCCGAAATGGGGTTGAAATATCCTTCGGCGGTTGCTGACTGCGTTCCCCAAATTGCTGGTTTTCTCGGCAGTTCGGAGCCGCTTCTGCGTGAGCGTGCAATCAACGCGCTCGGGCGAATAGGCCGTGCGGATTTCGGCCTAATCGAACCGCACTGGAAAGATTTATTCCGCTTTGCGACTGACGCGGCGGCAAGTGTCAGGCTGAGTTTTATCTGGGCGTCGGAAAACATCGCCACAAACACGCCCGACATATTTGAAAACTATATGACGGTTTTTGCTGAACTTCTGCAAGATAGAGAGGATAAGGTGCGTATGGAGGCGCCCGAGATTTTCCGTGTTCTGGGCAAGCGCCGACCCGAGTTTGTTCGGCCTTTTGTGAAGCAATTGCAAAAAATTTCGGAAACCGACAGCAACCGCGTCGTCAGAATCCATAGTTTAGGAGCGATTAAGGCGACAACGGCAAATAGTAGGAGTTAGAAATTAGGAGTTAGTATTATTAATTACGAATTACGAGACAAAAGGCAAATTGTAGCCGTAGTCAACAAAACAATTCACCGATTAAACAATTAAACAACAAATATTTATGAGCATTTTCGAATCAATCATTATTGCAATAGTCGAGGGGCTGACGGAGTTTCTGCCCGTGTCGTCGACAGGACATATGATAATTACTCAAGGTCTGCTGGGCGTTGAGAGCGACGCGTTTGTGAAGGCCTTCACGGTGATAATTCAGTTCGGCGCCATTCTGTCGGTGGTGGTGCTCTACTGGAAGCGTTTCTTCCGACTCAACACCGAGCCCGCACCCGAGGGCGCAGGTGCGCTGAAACTCCTGATTCACAAGTTCGATTTTTACTGGAAACTGCTGGTGGCTTTCATTCCCGCCGCGGTTATCGGTCTGCTTTTCAGCGATAAGATTGACGAAATGCTTGAGAGCGTGACCGTTGTGGCCATAATGCTGGTTGTGGGCGGCGTGTTTATGCTCTTCTGCGATAAGATTTTCAACCGCGGCTCTGACGAGACCAAACTGACCGAGCGCCGAGCGTTGTATATTGGTCTGTTTCAATGCATTGCAATGATTCCTGGCGTTTCGCGCTCAATGGCGACAATCGTGGGCGGAATGGCGCAGAAACTCACCCGCAAAGCGGCCGCCGAGTTCTCGTTTTTCCTGGCCGTGCCTACAATGTGCGCCGCGTCGGGCTACAAAATGCTCAAACTGCTGCTCTCTGACGAGGGCCTGCAACTGCTCACCGACAATCTGGGCGTGCTGATTATCGGCAATATTGTGGCTTTTGTGGTGGCGCTGCTGGCAATGAAGTGGTTTGTGGCGTTTCTCACCAAATACGGCTTCAAGGTTTTCGGCATATACCGAATCATTGCAGGCGGCCTGATTCTGGTGCTAATGGCGTGCGGGGTGAATTTGACGGTGTAAAAAGGTGAGATGTTTAGAAGGTGAGTCGCTTCGCTGTTTAGAAATCGATAAAAACTAAACTTCTAAACATTAAAACTTTTAACTTCGAAAACTTAAAACTTATAACTTCTCATAAATGGATAAATCACTTTTCGAACACATCGGGCAGTTCCGCAGACAGGCTGCGGGCAAGATTCCTGCGCAGTCGCTCAGCCACCAACTGCTGACCAAGACGGTCAACTTTCTGTTCCCCATCTTGTGCGACGACGACCAATCGACCGAGGCGCGCTACTACGATATGCGCCACCTTATGGAGCAGGTGCTGGCGCAACTCTCGCTCGCCGACGAGCAGATTCAAGACGAGATTGACACCTTCTCGAACTCGCTCGAACTGCTCTATCTGCGTATGATTGAGGACGCTACGGCCATCTTCAACGGCGACCCCGCCGCCAAGTCCATCGAGGAGGTGATTGTGACCTATCCTGGTTTCTACGCCATTGTGGTTTACCGCCTAGCGCACCAACTTTATGAGCAGAACATCCCCATTGTGCCGCGGCTCTTCACCGAGTACGCCCACGGCAAGACGGGCATCGACATACACCCTGGGGCCACCATCGGCCACTCGTTCTGCATCGACCACGGCACAGGCATTGTGGTGGGCGAGACAACCGTCATCGGCAACAATGTGAAAATCTATCAGGGCGTGACTTTGGGCGCCTTGAGCGTGGACAAGGCCGAAGCGGGCGTGAAGCGTCACCCGACAATCGAAGACAACGTGACCATCTACGCTGGCGCCACCATTCTGGGCGGCAAGTCCATCATCGGCCACGACTCGGTCATCGGCGGTAACGTGTGGCTCACAAGCGGCGTTGAGCCCTACTCAACGGTGTTCAACAAGAGCAACGTCTACGTGAAAGGCCAAATGGACGACCAATTGGGGAACTGGATTATTTAAAAGGTTGAGGCGCTTCGCTGTTGAGAAGGTGAGACGCTTCGCTGTTTAGAAAAACTAAACCCTAAACTCTAACCACTAAACCTTAAAGAGAATGCCCAAATACTCATTCATAGTGCCTGTCTACAACCGCCCCGACGAGGTTGACGAGCTGCTGCAGTCGCTTACGGCGCAGCGCTTCCGCGATTTCGACGTGACCATTGTTGAGGACGGCTCGGCCGACACCTGCCGCCACATTGTGGAAAAATTCGCCGAAAGGCTGCCAATCAACTATTTAGAGCAACCGAACGGCGGTCCAAGCGCGGCGCGCAACAATGGTGCGGCGCACGCTGCGGGCGATTATCTGATTTTTCTGGATTCGGATGTGATTGTGCCCGTCGGCTATCTCGACGCCGTTGACAAAGCTGTGGACGAGCGCGGCCTGCAGTGCTTCGGCGGCCCCGACGCGTCGCATCCGTCGTTCACGCCCATACAAAAAGCCATCAGCCACTCAATGACATCGGTGCTCACCACCGGCGGCATTCGCGGCAAGAAAGAGAAAATGGACAAGTTCTATCCGCGCAGCTTCAATATGGGCATCAGCCGCGGCGAGTTTGCGCGCGTGGGCGGATTCGGCGATATGCGCTTTGGCGAGGACGTCGATTTCAGTATGCGGCTCATTGAGCACGGTTGCAAGGCGGGGCTTATCAGCGACGCGTTTGTCTATCACAAGCGCCGCACCACGTTCAAGGCGTTCTTCAAGCAGGTTTACAATTCGGGCATTGCGCGCATCAATCTCGAAAAACGCCACCCCGGCACAATGAAACTGGTTCACGCACTGCCGGCGGCGTTCTTTCTGGGCAACATCGGGCTCATTGTTTTGGGCTTTCTGTGGTGGCCGCTGTGGTGCCTTCTGGCTCTGCCCGTTCTGGCCTTTTTTGCCGACGCGCTTGTGGCGACAAAAGAGCTGCGGGTGGCTCTGCTGGCTGTTCCGGCGGCCTACGTGCAGCTCGGCGGCTACGGCTGCGGCTTCTGCGAGTGCTTTGTGCGCCGCGTCATCTTCGGCCAAGGCGAGTTTACGCGGTTTGTTAAAAACTTCTACAAGAAATAAACGGCTGTCAATCTGGAAGTTGACCGGCAAAGGCAAGATTGCCCCCACTGCCGCCGTCAATCGGCCCGTCTTTTTTATCTATATTTATGGCCTGCCGAAACCAACCTGATAATCAAGAGTTTTGGTTGATAATATTTTGACATACAGCATGATAGATCAGGAAACAGTCAGCCGGATTTTCGACACCGCCAACATTCTTGAGGTGGTGCAGGACTTTGTGAGCCTCAAAAAACGTGGCGCCAATTATATAGGCTGCTGTCCGTTCCATAACGAAAAAACGCCGTCGTTCTACGTATCGCCGACGAAAAACATCTACAAGTGCTTCGGTTGCGGCAAGGGTGGCAATAGCGTCAACTTTGTGATGGAACACGAACAGATGAGTTATATTGAGGCATTGAAATATCTGGCTCAAAAATATCACATCGAAGTTAAAGAGACAGAGCTCACGGCTGAACAGCAGGAGCGCCATGATGACCGCGAAAGCATGCTGGTGCTGAACGAGTTTGCCAAAAACACCTTCATCCGCAATATGACGGAAACTGACGAGGGGCGTGCCATCGGCTACAAATACTTCAAGGAGCGCGGTTTCAACGAAGAAACCATTAAAACCTTTGAATTAGGATTCAGCCTCTCAGACCGCAAAGCTTTCACCGACTATGCGCTCAAAAGCGGTTACCAACAAAAGTATTTGGTCAGCACCGGACTCTCAATTCTGCATGACGACGGCTATATTTTCGACCGGTTCAGTAACCGAGTGATGTTTCCCATCCATAGTGTCAGCGGCAAGGTTATTGGTTTTGGAGGCCGTGTGCTTGATGCCCGTACCAAGGGCGTGAGCATCAAGTATATGAACTCGCCGCAGTCTGAAATATATGACAAGAGCCGCTCGCTATATGGCATATACCAGGCCAAGCCGGCCATTGCACGCAATGACAAATGCTTTTTGGTTGAGGGCTACACCGATGTGTTGAGTATGCACCAGAGCGGCATCACCAATGTGGTGGCAAGCAACGGAACAGCGCTTACAACAGAGCAGATAAGGCTGATAAAGAAATTCACAAACAATGTAACGGTACTCTACGACGGCGACGCTGCCGGCATTCACGCCGCTTTGCGCGGAATCGACATGATTCTGGCCGAAGGGATGAACGTGAAGGTGCTGCTTTTGCCCGACGGCGAGGATCCCGACTCGTTCGCACGCAACCACAGCTCATCGGAGCTGGAGACGTTCATCGGTGCAAACGAAACCGATTTCGTGCTTTTCAAAACACGTTTGCTCTTGGGCGATGCCGGCAACGACCCCATCAAAAAAGCCGAGCTGATTAATGACATTGTGGCGTCAATAGCTGCCATTTCTGACGACATTAAGCGGTTGCTCTATGTGAAGGAATGCGCCAAGCTGATGGATATTGAAGAGGCCGTGCTGAAAGATGCCACTGAAAAGAAAATCAACAAGATAACCTATCAGCAGCTTGAGGCCGCGCAAAAGGAGCGCGAGCGTGAGCGCCGCCAGAAGGAGATGGCGGCACAAACACCGACGCAACAGCCTCAAACACCAGAGCAACGCCCAATCTTGAACGAAGAGACGGCCCGGAACAAGCGCTTCTGCGAGTTTGAGTCGGGACTGCTGAAATGCCTAATCCGCTTCGGCAACAATGTGCTTTTCGAGGTGGAGAAGGAAAACACGCCGATAGAGAATGTGACGGTGTCACGGTACATCCTCAATGATCTGAAAATCAGTGAGATTGCCTTTAGAAACGTGAATTGCAGAAAAATGCTTGACATCTACATTTCGGCCACCGGGCATGGCGGAACACTCGACGACAGTCTGTTCACACAGTGCCACGACACCAACGTGAGCTCGTTTGCAGTGAACCTTCTGGTGGAGAAAAACGAGGTGAGCAGCGAGTTTTGGAACAAGCGTAACCGCTACATCCCGCCCGAAAAAGTTAATATGAAGGAGGTTGTCGACCGCTTGCTCTCGGGCTACAAGCTCGAGATAGTGGAGCAATTGCTCGACGATATACAGAAAAAGGTTGCCGAGCTGGAAAATGAACCCAATAGCGAAGAGAGAGACGAGAAGATAGCAGCTCTGACAGCCAAACTCCCGATTTATATAAAATACAAGCAAAAATTATCTAGTTCATTAGATAGGGTTTTGAACAAAAAATGATATACTTGCATCGGTTTAACCGTTAATTCAGCTCACAAAAAAATGAAGCGATTAAAAATAATGATAGTGGTCATAGCTGCGATGACCAGCTTCAACGCTTCGGCGGCAATTGATGTAACCTATTGCCGTGCTCACTGGTGGCTGACGCCCGACTCAACGTTCATAAAAGGCTCGGTAGCCACATATTTTAAGCCTACGGCCGATGAGATCAACGCCATTGATTTCGACCTTGTGGGGCACATGCGTGTAGACAGTGTTGTGAGCCACAATCAGCACCTCGCCTTCAATCATTCAGCCAACAAATTGTCAGTGACGCTGCCTTGTGTCGTGGCGCAGGGCACAACTGACTCCGTTGTGATTCACTATCATGGCAAACTAAAGTCGACAGGCTTAGGATCTATCGGTATTAATCATCAAACACACACCATTTGGACAATTTCACAGCCATATGGTGCACGCGACTGGTGGCCCTGCCAACAGAACCTCTACGATAAAATCGATTCAATGGACATTTTTGTCACCTGCCCTATTGAGTACAAAGTGGCCACCAACGGTGTGATTGTTAGCGACATGGCAACTGGGCGCAAACACACTACGCATTACCGAGTGCGTCATCCGCTCAACTACTACACAATTGGCGTGGCTGTGGGCGATTACATTATCAAACAAGGAGAAGCAGCTCTGTCCTCCGGCGACACTGTACCAATATACTATTACCATTGGCCGACAAAAAATTCCGGCAACATGCTGTCCTATATGACAGATCTTCTGAATGTATACAGCGACTACTTCATGCCATATCCATATGCTGATGAAAAATACGGTCAGGCCACAATCAGCGGAGGCACCAACATTGAACATCAGACAATGGCATTCCTGGCCCAACCAGAAAACGCCATTATGGTGGCACACGAACTTACGCACCAGTGGTTTGGCAATTATGTGACTTGTGGCGGGTGGCACAATATATGGGTAAACGAAGGTTTTGCAACATTCGGCGAGCTGTTGGCCATTGAAAAGTTGTTCCCGGAAGAAAGTGAGGGCTGGCTCAACTACACCATAACCAACGCACTGCAGGCAAAAGACTCCCTCGTTATTACCGACACCACCAACCCCGACCGCATCTTCGATGTGCCAACAGCCTACAGCAAGGGCGCCATGGTGGTTGTAATGCTACGCGACGAGATTGGCGAACCCGCCTTTCGCCAAGGCTGCCAAATGATATTGGAACGTTTCGGTAATGGATTCACTACCATCGACGACGCCCGCCAGTGCTTTGAACAAGCCGCCGACACATCACTTGTCGATTTCTTCAACCGCTGGATTTACTGTGGTGGGCATCCTCAGTTCAAAGTATCATATAACAACAAGCAGTTCGGAAGCACAATCATCGACATACAGCAGTCGGCTGCAAAGCTCAAATCCACCGACCCCGATTTCTACCCAATGCACATAACTGTCAGGCTTGTGGGCAAAAACGCACAAAAAGACGTGCGTCTGCATCTTACATCACCACAGCAACAATTTGTTGTGTCAACCGACTTCAAAGTCAACAATGTGATTTTCGACCCCAACAAAGTCATTCTTGGCACCTGGCACTTGAAAAAACAAGGCAAAAAATGATTTCGTTGCCGCAGGCCCCAGGCCGAGAGGATTGGAAAAAATAGTATAGCCGTAGCGTTTCACGCAGCATCTTTCAAATCAATTCTCGCCAACTTGTTTTTCTCAAAACACTAAACCTATAATCACTCAACTTTTCCCTAAAAACCATTATTTTCGCACCAAATTTTCAAGGTTATGACTGAATATAAAAGATACACAATCACATCGGCTCTGCCTTACGCCAACGGGCCGGTGCACATCGGGCATTTGGCCGGGGTTTATGTGCCGGCCGACATCTACGCTCGCTATCTTCGCGCACGCGGACGTGACGTTATGTTCATCGGCGGAAGCGATGAGCACGGCGTGCCCGTTACCATCCGCGCGCAGAAAGAAGGCATTACGGTGCAGGAGGTGGTTGACCGCTACCACAATCTGATTAAAAAATCGTTTGAGGAGTTCGGCATCTCGTTCGACGTTTACAGCCGCACCACATCGGCCATCCACCATAAGTTTGCCGCTGATTTCTTCCGCAAACTCTACGACGACGGCCTGCTTGAGGAGAAGACCGAGGAGCAGTTCTGCGACGAGCAGACGGGCGAGTTCCTGACCGACCGCAACATTGTGGGCGAGTGCCCGCGCTGCCATTTCACTGGCGCTTACGGCGACCAATGCGAGAAGTGCGGCGCAACCCTTTCGCCCGACGAACTCATCAACCCAACCAACAAGAACCACCCTGGCCACGGCCTTGTGAAGCGCCCGACCAAAAACTGGTATCTGCCGCTGGGCAACTATCAGGAGTGGCTCAAAAAATGGATTATCGAGGGCCACAAGGAGTGGAAAACCAACGTGTACGGACAGTGCAAGTCGTGGCTGGATATGGATTTGCAGTCGCGGGCAATGACGCGCGACCTTGAATGGGGCATTCCCGTGCCAATCGAGGGTGTGAAGGGCAAGGTGCTCTATGTTTGGTTTGACGCGCCAATTGGCTATATATCAAATACAAAGGAACTTTGCGACAGCCAACCTGAACGCTGGGGCAACTGGGAGAAGTGGTGGAAGGACAACGACACGCGGCTCATCCACTTCATCGGCAAGGACAACATTGTGTTCCACTGCATCATCTTCCCATCGATGCTGAAGGCGCACGGCGGCTACATTCTGCCCGACAACGTGCCCGCCAACGAGTTCCTGAACCTTGAGGGCGACAAGATTTCGACTTCGAAGAACTGGGCCGTCTGGCTGAACGAGTATCTGGTGGATTTCCCTGGAAAACAGGACGTTCTGCGCTACGTGCTCACCGCCAACGCACCCGAAACCAAGGACAACGATTTCACCTGGAAGGACTTCCAAGCCCGCAACAACAACGAGTTGGTGGCCATCTTGGGCAACTTTGTGAACCGCACCATTGTGCTTACGCAGAAATATTACGGCGGAAAGGCACCCGCTGCAGCCGAACTTACTGGTTACGACCGTGATACGCTCGCTGAATTGGCTGCAAGCAAGGCCCGCGTTGAGGAGGCCATTGAGCAGTTCCGCTTCCGCGAAGCCCTGAAACTGGTAATGGACATTGCCCGTCTGGGTAACAAATATCTGGCCGAGACCGAGCCGTGGAAGGTGGTCAAAACCGACCCCGACCGCGTGCGCACCATAATGAACATCTGTCTGCAGATTGTTGCAAATCTGTCGGTTGCGTGCGACCCGTTTATGCCGTTCAGCGCCGAAAAAATGCGCAAGTTGCTCAATATTCCGCAACTGAACTGGGAGCATCTGGGCGCACCAAATCTGATTGAAGACGGACACCAAATTGGCGAGCCGTTCCTGTTGTTCGAAAAGATTGAGGACGAGCCGATTGACGCACAAATCAAGCGCTTGGAAGACATCAAGAAGGCGAACGAGGCAGCCGAAAAGGCCAACGCCCCCGCCGCCCCAATGAAGCCGCTCATCACCTACGACGACTTCAGCAAGATGGACATCCGCACAGCCACAATCCTTGAGGCGGAGCGCGTGCCAAAATCCGACAAACTGATGAAACTGCTGGTTGATACGGGAATTGACAAGCGCACCGTTGTGTCGGGTGTGGCAAAGCACTTCACTGCCGAAGAACTTATCGGCAAACGCGTCACCATTCTGGCCAACCTTGCCCCGCGCAAACTGATGGGCATCGAGAGCCACGGAATGATTCTGATGGCCGAAAACTTCGATGGCGCCCTGTCGATGATTCCGTGCGAGAAGGATTTCAAGAATGGGTCGGTGATTTGTTAGAGTAAAGTTGAAGGAGTAAAGAGTAAAGTATTAAGTATCAAGAGTAGGCGTATGGATAAAAAAGATAAAATTCCTTACTCTTTAATCATTACACATTAATCATTACACAAAATGGAACAGTTATTCATATACAACACTTTAGCGCGTGCAAAACAACCGTTCAAGCCGATAAACGAGGGCAGGGTTGGAATGTACGTCTGCGGGCCAACGGTTTATGGCGATGCCCACCTGGGGCACGCACGGCCTGCCATAACGTTCGATATTCTCTATCGCTATCTGCTGCACCTGGGCTACAAGGTGCGCTACGTGCGCAACATTACCGATGTGGGGCACCTTGAGCACGATGCCGACGAGGGCGAGGACAAAATCGCAAAGAAAGCCCGTCTGGAGCAACTTGAGCCGATGGAGGTTGCGCAATACTACACCCTGCGCTACCACGAGGCGATGAACAAACTCAACGTTCTGCCGCCAACCATCGAGCCGCGCGCGTCGGGGCACATTATCGAGCAGATTGAGTTTGTGAAGAAGATTCTCGAAAACGGATTCGCCTACGAGAGCAACGGCTCAATATACTTTGATATTGAGGCATATAGCAAGAAATTCAAATACGGCAAACTCTCGGGGCGCAACGTTGAGGAGATGCTAGAGACCACCCGCGCCCTTGACGGTCAGGATGAGAAGCGCCGCACGTGCGATTTCGCCCTTTGGAAACGCGCTCAACCTGAACACATTATGCGCTGGCCTTCGCCTTGGAGCGACGGTTTCCCCGGCTGGCATATCGAGTGCTCGGCAATGGGCTGCAAGTATCTGGGCGAAGAATTTGATATTCACGGTGGCGGTATGGACCTGATTTTCCCGCATCACGAAAGTGAGATTGCACAGTCGGCGGCCGCTCTGGGCCACGATTCGGTCCACTACTGGATGCACAACAATATGATTACCATCAACGGACAGAAGATGGGCAAGTCGCTTGGCAACTTCATCACACTCGGCGAGTTCTTCAGCGGCAGCCACAAGGATAAAGACGGCAACGAGATGCTCGACAAGGCTTATTCGCCAATGACCATCCGCTTCTTTATTCTTCAGGCGCACTACCGCTCAACGGTCGATTTCTCGAACGAGGCTCTGCAGGCGTCGGAGAAAGGTTTGGCAAAGATTGTGGAGACCTACAACCGACTGATGAAACTGCGTGCGTCGGACAAGACCACCGTTGATGTGGCTGGCTTGCGCGAGCGCTGCGAGGAGGCAATGTGCGACGATTTGAATACGCCAATCGTTATCTCGCACCTGTTCGAGGCCGCAAAGGCTGTGAACACCGTCGCCGACGGCAAGGGCACCATCAGTCAGGCCGACCTTGACGAGTTGCAAAGCGTGTTCCGCACGTTTGTTTGCGACATTCTCGGCCTTCAGGTTGAGGAGCAGGGCAGCGGCAGCAGCGAGTCGTACCGCAAAGCCGTCGACCTTCTGCTGTCAATTCGCCAACAGGCCAAGCAGAACAAGGACTGGGCCACAAGCGACCGCATCCGCAACGAGATGGCCGCCATCGGTTTCAACGTGAAAGACACCAAAGACGGGTTTGAGTGGGAGCTGGCAGAGTGATTTATTTAGGAGATAGGATTTAGAAATTAGGATTTTTGAATTATGACGTAGGGACGCGATTCATCGCGTCTGCTCAAATCGGACAAAATCGGTTAGAAACAAGAACGTTTAAACAACAAAATATGGCTATCGAAGAAAAAGAGACAAAGGAAGTTGAGCGCAAATCGAACTTCATTATTGAGCAAGTTGAAAAAGACCTTGCCGAGGGTAAAAACGGCGGACGCGTGCAAACCCGTTTTCCACCCGAGCCCAATGGTTATCTGCACATTGGCCACGCAAAGGCCATTTGTCTTGACTTCGGTATGGCCGAACAGTTCGGCGGCGTCTGCAACCTGCGCTTCGACGACACCAATCCCGTGAAGGAGGATGTTGAGTATGTCGATGCTATCAAAGAGGATATCAAATGGTTAGGCTTCAACTGGGGCCACGAGTACTACGCTTCGGACTATTTCCAACAACTTTGGGATTTCGCTGTAAGGCTGATAAAGGAGGGCAAGGCGTATGTGGATGAGCAGTCGTCGGAGGCGATTGCCGCGCAGAAGGGAACGCCCACCGAGCCTGGTCAGAACAGCCCCTACCGCGACCGCCCTGTAAGCGAGTCGCTCGAGTTGTTCGAGAAGATGAACCGCGGCGAGATTGAGGAGGGCCGAATGGTTCTGCGCGCAAAAATCGATATGGCAAACCCCAATATGCACTTCCGCGACCCGATAATCTACCGCGTTGTGAAGCACCCGCACCACCGCACTGGCACCAAGTGGCAGGCCTATCCGATGTACGATTTCGCCCACGGGCAGAGCGACTACTTCGAGGGCGTGACGCACTCGTGCTGCACTCTGGAGTTTGTGGTGCACCGCCCTGTGTATGACTACTTTATCGATGAACTTAAGGAAGGCAAGGATTTGGACGACAACCGCCCGCGTCAGTACGAGTTCAACAAACTGAACCTGAACTACACGCTGATGAGCAAGCGCAATCTGCTCATTCTGGTCAAAGAAGGCCTTGTAAACGGCTGGGACGACCCGCGAATGCCGACTCTGTGCGGTTTCCGCCGTCGTGGATATACACCGGAGTCTATCCGCAACTTTGTCGATAAAATCGGCTACACAACATACGATGCCTTGAACGATTTCGCCCTGCTCGAAAGCTCGATTCGCGAGGACCTGAACGCCCGCGCCACACGCGTTTCGGCCGTGCTGAACCCCGTGAAGTGCATTATCACCAACTATCCCGAAGGACAGGTTGAGGAGCTTGAGGCTGTGAACAACCCCGAGCGCCCCGAAGATGGAACGCACAAGATTGAGTTTAGCCGCGAGTTGTGGATTGAGCGCGACGACTTTATGGAGGACGCACCAAAGAAATATTTCCGTATGACGCCTGGTCAGGAAGTCCGCCTGAAGAGCGCCTACATTGTGAAATGCACTGGCTGCAAGAAGGATGCTGACGGCAATGTTACGGAAGTGTACTGCGAGTACGACCCCGAAACCCGCAGCGGCCTGCCTGGCAGCGACCGCAAGGTGAAGGGCACGCTGCACTGGCTGAGCGTCGGTCACTGCCTGCCTGCAGAAGTTCGTCTGTACGACCGCCTTTGGAAGGTGGAGAACCCGCGCGATGAGATGGCCGCCATTCGCGAGGCCCGCAACTGCGAGGCTCTGGAGGCAATGAAGGAGATTATCAACCCCGACTCGCTGCACGTGCTCAAGAACTGCTTCATTGAGAAGTTCGTTGCCGATGCCAAACCATTGGACCACTTCCAATTCCAACGTATCGGTTACTTCAATGTGGACCCCGACTCAACCGCCGAGCATCTGGTGTTCAACCGCACCGTCGGCCTGAAAGACAGCTGGGCGAAGGAGCAGAAGAAGTGATAAGAGTGTTGGTAGGGATGTGGTGTGCCGCATCCAAAATGTGATATTGAATTGTGATGTAGAGACGCAATGCTTTGCGTCTCTGCATATTTTCAGGAAGCCCTACCTAATCACAATATCGTCGATAATGTCGCCGCCGTTCTCGTCGTTGAGACGCTTGATGAGCATCGGCTTGGCCAAAAGGAGCTCGTTGCGCACCACCGATGAGTCGATGTGCACAAACAGCGTGCGGTTTTTGATGTAGATTTCGCGCGTCAGCGAGGCCATATAATCGCCCACCATTGGTTTCCAGGCGGCAATCAGGCGTTTCTCGTTGAGTTGTCCGCGCAGTTTGGTGGATTCAATCCAAAGCTGGATGGTCTCGCCGAGCGAGGAGGTGTTCTGGCGTTTCATTTCACAATAGTGTTAAAACGTTGTTTTTCAGATTGAAGTGACGGTGCTCGCCGCCCACTTTTTCCAGAATTGTTTTGATGCGGTCGGCGTTGGTGTCGGTGATGAAAATCTGCCCGAAGTTGTTCTGCGCCACAAGGTTGACAATCTGCTCCACGCGCGACTGGTCGAGTTTGTCGAAGATGTCGTCGAGCAGCAGAATGGGCTTTTGTCCGCACAGATTGCCAATGTATTCAAACTGAGCCAGTTTCATTGCCACAAGGTAGGTTTTCTGCTGCCCCTGCGAGCCAATGCGCTTGATGGGTATGTCGCCCATTCCCAGCTCAAGGTCGTCTTTGTGGACTCCAAAGTTGGTGTAGCGTGTGGCCAGGTCGATGGAGCGGTTGTCGCGCAGCTGCTGGTCGAGAGGCTTCTCGTCGAGCGTGGTGCGGTAAATCAGCGAGACGCGCTCCTTGCCCTGCGAGATGGTCTCGAAATAGCGCTGGAACACCGGCTCAATGTTCCCCACAAAATCTTTGCGCCGCTGGTAGATGAACTGCCCCGACTCGGCCAGCTGGTCGTCGTAAATCTGGAGCATATCCTCGTCAATCTGCCACGTTTGCGGAGTCTCTTTAAGCAGATGGTTGCGCTGGGCGAGAATCTTGGTATATTTTTGGTATTCAAGCAGATATTCCCTGTCGAACTGCGATATTATGCCGTCGATGAACTTGCGCCGCTCCTCGCTGCCGCCAATGATGAGGTTGATGTCGTAGGGCGACACCATCACCAGCGGAATCAGCCCGATGTGGTCGGCAAAGCGCTCGTACTCCTTTTTGTTGCGCTTGAACCGCTTGCGCTTGCCCGGCTCGAATCCGCAGTAGATTGTTTCGGCCTGACCGTCAATATCATAGTTGCCCTCCACAATGAAGAACTGCTCGCCGTGGCGGATGTTCTGAGCGTCGAGCCCGGTGAAGAAGCTCTTGCAGAACGACAGGTAGTAGATGGCGTCGAGAATGTTGGTCTTGCCCTCGCCGTTGTCGCCGGTGATGCAGTTGATGCGCGCCGAGAAATCGACGTCGAGCGACTGGTAGTTCTTGAAATTAGTCAGTGTCAGGTGTTGCAAACTCATACGGGCAAAGAAAGCGAAAAAATGACGATGGAAGAGAGAAAGTTTTTCTCAAATGGTCAACAGGAGGGGGGAATATTAATGATTTTCGAATCGGTCTTAGGTGTTTCTGCTGATGCCAATTATAATGTTGTTAGCAATTAAGATTTACAAAAAAAAACGCAACCGCCTCAAATGGGCAGCTGCGCTTTCATTTTATCGCGGTTGGGCGATTTACTTGCCAAAGTAGCGTTTGAACAGTCCGGCAAAGCCTTGTCCGTGACGGGCCTCGTCTTTGGCCATCTCGTGAACGGTGTCGTGGATGGCGTCGAGGTTGAGCTCTTTGGCGCGTTTGGCAATGCGCATCTTGTCCTCGCAGGCGCCGGCCTCGGCGTGCATACGTTTCTCAAGGTTGGTCTTGGTGTCCCAGACAACCTCGCCCAGCAGCTCGGCAAATTTTGCACAGTGCTCGGCCTCTTCAAAAGCGTAGCGCTTGAAAGCCTCGGCAATCTCAGGATAGCCCTCGCGGTCGGCTTGGCGGCTCATTGCCAGGTACATACCAACCTCGGTGGCCTCACCCATAAAATGCGCGTTCAGGTCTTTCTTCATCTGGTCGTCGGTATCTTTTGCAACGCCAAGAACGTGCTCGGTAACAAAATTCAAATCAGCGTCGGCGGCAAGCTCTTTCCATTTGCCGGCAACAAGCTGTTTACACTGTGGGCAACGCTCTGGTGCCTCTTCGCCTTCATACACAAATCCGCAAATCGGACAAACAAATTTCTTCTTCATAACCGAAAGAATTTTAAAGATTTATTGAATATTTGGTATTGGGTTTCAGGTGTTGGGTGTTGGTTTTTGAAAACACAAACACCCGTCACCTAACACCTAACACCTTAAATTAATAATTTTCCGCCTTCACCTGGAAATACGACTGCGGATGGTCGCAGACAGGGCAAACCTCGGGGGCCTTTTTACCAACCACGATGTGGCCGCAGTTCGAGCACTGCCAGATGGTGTCGTTGTCTTTCGAGAAGACCAAACCGCCCTCAATGTTGGCCAGCAGCTTACGGTAGCGCTCCTCGTGCTCACGCTCAATCTTGCCCACCTCCTCAAACAGAGTGGCAATCTTGTCGAAACCCTCGGCGCGGGCGTCAGCGGCAAATTTGGCGTACATATCGGTCCACTCGTAGTTCTCGCCGTCGGCGGCGTCTTTCAGGTTCTCGATGGTGCTTGGCACAGCGCCGTCGTGCAGCAGTTTGAACCAGATTTTGGCGTGCTCCTTCTCGTTGGCAGCCGTCTCCTCAAAAATGTTTGCAATCTGCACGTAGCCGTCTTTCTTGGCCTTCGACGCGTAATAAGTGTATTTGTTGCGTGCTTGCGATTCGCCTGCAAAGGCGGCCTGCAAGTTGGCCTCGGTTTTTGTTCCTTTCAGATTCATAGTCTTGTTTTTTTTTGCGGCCGCTATCCTAAAAATTGGCAAATCTGCCATTTAAAAGACCGCAACCAGTTGTTTAACAATTTTTTGCTACTCGGTCTCGCTCAGAATGCGCAGTTTCTCCTGAAGCTCCTGCAAGTAGTTTTTGGCTTTGTCAATCTTGCGGTTGATGTCTCTGATAAGAGCCTCCGAATTGGCCGATTTCGAGAAGAAACCCATATTGTTCTCATACAGAGTGATTTCGTTCTCAAGCTCGCGCATTTTCTGCACAATCTTGTTGCGCTCCGAATATATTTTGCCTTTGGCCTGTGAGTTGGCCCAGTTTTCCACCTTTGCCTTGAAGTTGGTGCGCTCGCGCTCGCTTGCCTCAAGTTTCAGCGATTCAAACTGCGCGTTGATGGCGTCGCGGAAAGCCTTCTGCACCTCGTCTTTCTTGTTCAAAGGCACGTGGCCCACGTTGGCCCACTCCTTCTGAATCTCCATCAAGCGGTTCAGGTTGTCGGTGTTGTCGTCGCTCTTCACAAAATTCTTCACGCGCTCAATAATCTCCAGCTTCAGGTTGAGGTTTGCAGCCTCGCCCTCGTCAATCGACGAGAAGTGTGCCGCCTTGGCCGTGAAGAAATGGTCGCAGGCCTCGCGGAAGCGCTTCCACAGCGGCTCCGACTGCTTGCGCGGTATCTGGCCCACCTCTTTCCACTGCTTTTGCAAGCTGATGAGTATGTCGGTTGTCTTTTTCCAGTCGGTGCTGTCCTGCAGCTGCTCGGCCTTCTCGCAAAGCTCAATTTTCTGCTGCATATTGCTTTTTTGGCTGGCTTTGATGTCTTTGTAGAACTCGCGTTTCTTGGCAAAGAACAGGTCGCAGTCGTTCTTGAAGCGCTGGTAAATCTTGCTGTTCTCCTTCTTTGGGGCATAGCCGATGGTGCGCCAAATCTCCTGAATCTTCACAATGTCGTTCGACTTCTCCTCCCAGTCCTTCGGTTTGTCGATGGCCGAGTTGATAATCTCCTCAACGCGCTCGCATAGAGCCGTTTTCTGCGCCAGATTCTGCACCTGCAGGTCTTTCTGCTTCTCAAAAAACTCCTGGTGCTTTTTGTTGATAATGGTTGTGGCGGCTTTGAATCGCTCCCAAACATCCTCCCTCTGGTCGTTTGGAACGGGGCCCAGCTCACGCCACTTGTCGTGAAGCTCCTGCAGAGCGCGGAACGCCTTCACCACCGAATCTTCAAGAATCAGCGCCTCGGCCTTCTCACACAGCGCTATTTTCGCCTTCAGGTTCTCCTTCAGGTCAAGGTCGCGCAACTCCTTGTTAATCTTTATGTAATCGTAGAACTGCTCAACAGCCAGGTTGTAAGAGTCCCACAAGTGCTTCAGCTCCGACTGCGCCACCTGCCCAACGTCTTTCCAACGCTGCTGCAAGTCGCGGAAATCCTGGAAAGTTTTGTTGATTGACTCCTCGGTGTTAACCAGTTTCTTAATCTCCTCAATAATCTCGAGTTTCTTTTTCAGATTCTCCGCCCGCTCGCTGTCAAGCTTCTGATTGTAAGCGTTTTTCTTCTCGCGGAACTGCGAGTAGAGCTCCTTGAAGGTTGACTCCTGATGCTCGTCGGCGAATTTGAAGCTCTCCGGCGCTCCGCCCTGCTCCACAAACTTCTCGCGGGCGGCCTGGCAGTCGGCGTGATACTTCTTGTAGAATGCCGATTTAATCTCCTCAACCGCAACCACGATTGTCTCAACCGGATGGTCGTTGATGAGCTGGTTCAACTTTGTCAGCAACTCAGGACGCTCACATTTCGAGTAATCCTCGCTCTCCACCTGTTTCTCTCCGTCGAAGTCAGCCATATCGGCGGCCTCGCCGTCAGCTTCTTCGGCCGATTCTTCGTCGGCCTCAGCGGCGGTTTCATTTTCAACTGCGTTTTCAACCTCAGCAGTCACATTGTTGGTTTCCTCTACGGCAGCCGCACCATTGGCTTCAGGCTCGGCCGCACCATTGTTAAGAGCACCTTCTTCAGGTAATTCCTGTTCGTTTAAAATCTCTTGTTCCATCTAAATAAATGTTTATTTGACGTTTAGCGCGTGTGATAGCACACCATTGTTTCACAATCCTACGAAAATATAATTTATAGTTGAATTGCGAACGTTTTGAGGTTTTTATTTTTCGATGGAGATGATTTTAAACAAGTGCCCGTGACACTATGGACTGCGTGGCAAAAGAATCTTTAACGAAAATATTCAGGATACCGAGCTTTTATTGATTCAATAGGCTCTGCATTTTTCAACCATTCTTTGTACTTATATTTGCCTGTAGCACGCAAACTATCTCGAACTTTCTCTATATTTTTATATTCAGACACTATAGGGTGGTTTAAATATATTATGCTTTTTTGGGGATCTTCTTCAAGGTATTTGATTTCATATTTCATACCGACAATAGCATCTTGTAAATGTTTCCAACCACCATAAGTTTTAAGACGTGAATATAATTCACCACCCATTTTATATTCATAGCGAACATATAAATGTTTTCCGCCCTCACTAAATCGGTCTGCTGCTCTCATATGAGTAACCGTACATATTCCTTTTATGCCATTAGCTTCAATCAGTTTATCATTTTTTCGTTCGCCGATGCCAATTAAAAAACAGAAAAACAGAATTATTGTGGAAACAATAAAAAATATCATACAGTTACGTTTTTTTTGCGATTTTGTCGGTTTCATATTGTTATCGTAATAGTTAGTTCTAAAAAAACAGCCGATCCCGAGCGTTCGGAACCGGCTGCTGAGTGTCGTTTGCCGGCGGCCTATCGGAAGCTTCCTCCGTACTTGACAACCTCGCTGTTGCGGTTGATTACCAGGAACGGGATTGTCTCCTTGTAGTCGGGGTTGTCCTTCACCATCTTCTTGTATTTGTTGATGATGAGCACCACAAGGTCGGAGTCGATGTTCTGGCTGAAACGCAGAATCTCGTCCTCGAAAACCTTGCCTTTTTTGGCCGTCTTTATACCATATATAATGTCTTTCTTGTCGAG
Source organism: uncultured Bacteroidota bacterium (assembly GCA_946186925.1). Classification (GTDB taxonomy): domain Bacteria; phylum Bacteroidota; class Bacteroidia; order Bacteroidales; family SZUA-534; genus RUG13583. Next base: position 58,484 of record CAMHPA010000004.1, read on the forward strand.
CAGCTTCTTGGTGAAGTAGATGTTGTTGGCCATATCCTTCTTCTGATACTCGTCGTCGATATATGGCTTGATGATGTTGATGTTGCAGTTGTAGTACTTCGACAGATAGACAACCCACTGCAGAGTCTCTTTCATCTTCTTGTCATGGTCGAGCGGCACCACAATCTCTTTGTAGTAGTCGTGTGTGGGCGCTGTGGTGGCCACAATGAACGGGATGTCGATAACCGACAGTATGTCAGTGATTTCCCTAATGCCGAGGGTTTCCTTCTCGGTCATCTTATAGGTGCGGCCGGTGATTACCAGGTTGGCGTTGGCGTCTTTCATCAGTCCGTCAACGGTTTTGCTCTTGGTGCCAATCTCCACATCGATGAAAATGCGCTGTGGGTCAAGATTGTACTTCTGCACCATCTGGTTGGCGGCCTCTTTGATTTTCACCTTTTCGCTTTCGTACTCAGCCTGTTTGGCAGCTTTACCGAACAAACCTGGTGCTTTCAGGAACCGAACCAGCATAATCTGGTTGTCAACCTCGTTAGCAAGCAAAATAGCATGCTGAAGGGCTATCTCGCATGTTTCTGTGTAATCCCACGGTATTACAATAACGTCTTTTCTCGTCTTTGCCATATACTAACAATTGAATAATTTGCGAAAATAATTATTTTTTTTCAACTAAACGCCTAATTGCCTCCAATTGATTGTTTTTGTTTACATCACGCATCTGTTTTGCCGAATTGGTAAAGTACTGATGACCCTCTATGAACTTGATTTGCATTAAGTTCCACTTGTCAATGTCATCTTCGATGGCACCGCGTTCGCGAAGCTCACGATAGAGATTTCCTGACACAGGAATAAAGTCGGCGCGACCCAGATAGTCGAGGTCGGCGTCACAAATTATCTGCTCGAGCAGAGCAACCGGCTTCGGCGGCAGTTTTGTCTTCATTATCAGGTTGCAGATAAAGTCAATCTGCTCAGGTGTGTAGTCATATTTCGGCAGATACTCGCGTGCAATCTCGCAACCGGCCTCCTCGTGGTCTTTGTATGTGCGGGTAAATCCTGTGTCGTGGAACAGAGCTGCGGTTTTCAGCAGCAGCATCTCCTCGTCGGTGATGCCCTCGTGTCGGCCGATAATCTCAACCTGCGTTGTCACGTCGATGGTGTGCTTCAGGTTGTGATAGTAGAGGTTCTTGGGCAGTTTCTCCTCGAGCATATTCAGCACAACCTCCTCAATATCGTCGAAACGGACAATGCCCAGGCGAGTCTGGAAAGCTTGGTTCGGCCTTACACCCATTCCGCCTTCCGACAGATGGGGGCGGAAGCCCTCAATCAGGTACATGTCAATCTCGCCTTTGTATTTGACGGGCATCTTGCCCCAGTACTGGCAGACAAAGTAGTCTTTCACAAGCTCGTATGTCATGCCAGTGATGTTCACCTTGTTTATCTGCCCCGAGGCCTCCATGCGGCTGGCAATGTTGACGGTGTCGCCCCATATCTCGAGTTTTTTCTTGTTGCCGTTGTTGTTGCAGAATACGGGGCCTGTGTGAATGCCGATGCGCAGGTTCCAGCCTTGGTCGGCGCCGTATTGCAGTTTCATGGCCTGCATGTATTGGTACATTTCGAATGCGGCCAGTACCACCTCAATGGGGTTGGTGTGGTTCTTTTGCGGAATGCCGCCGGCGCACATGTAGATGTCGCCAATCGATTTGATTTTTTCGATGTGGAATTTTTTTACCACCTCGTCGAAGTGGAAGAAGAAGCGGTCGAGATCGTCGATGAGGTGTTCGGCATTCTCGTTTTTCGAAATGTTTGAGAATCCGTGAACGTCGGAGAACAGTACGGTCACCATCTTATAGCGGGTGGCCTTTTCTTTGTCTTTCGATTTCTCCTTAAGTTTTTCAAACTCCTCTTTTGGCATATAGTTGGCCACAAGTTCATCGTACTTAATCTTTTGAGCTTGGAGCTCTTTGGTGCGGTCGGTGATCTCGTTTTCAAGTGATAGGGTGGTGCGCAGAATCTTCAGCCTGCTCCAGAAGTAGATGATAAGGATGGCTGCCACGGCGATCATAATGGCTACAACAAAATCGATGACGCCGAACGAGCGGCCGTCGGTGAGCTTGATGGTCGTCTGATAGGAGAGACCGCCCTCACTGCGGGCCTTGACAACCACGTTGGTGTGGCGCGACGGCAGGTTGAATGTGACCGACGACTTTGTCGACCAGATGGGCTCCTGCCCTGTACCTTCAAAGCTGAACTCGCTTAACATCAAGCGTGTGACATCGTCGGGGTCTATTGTGACAGTGATTTTTTTTGTGCCGGCGTGTTTGGTGAGATTGTATTCGATTTCGCCGTCGTTGTGTTTCTCGGTGGGGGTTAGAGATATTTTCTCCTCCACGGTCACGCTTACACTGAATGAGCCCGCGTTTTTGGATTGGGCGCTGATTTGCAGTGCTGTTAAAATCATGCACGATGTGAGCGCAAGGCTCACAATGGTAATGCCGCTATTTCTTTTTGTTGCCAAAACTGTCACTATTTATGCTTAAAAAGCGTTTCAAAATAAGTATTTTAGTTGGTTCGTCAAACCGAACCAAATATATTAAATTTTGGTTTGTTAACCGAATGGCGAAAAATATATGACCAACGCCACCTCTCTTTTTGACGAGTGTACAAAAAGCAGCATCCGTCCATTTAGCGCGCCAATTGATGAAAAATGATTATATCTGTTTGGATGCCAGTGAAGTGAACGTTTTTTGCGGCTGGTGGCTTGATAAATCATTTCAAGCGATATTTTTGCACGGATTTTGAATGACAATTACCGATAAACACTATTTCGGCAAGTGCAGACAAGCGACAGCATCGAAAAATTGAACATCAGCAAGCCGGTTGTAACGATTGGCTCGTTTGACGGAGTGCATCGCGGCCATCGCGAGGTTTTGCGACAGCTGACTGATTATGCGCGGCAGACGGGCGGCAGCAGTGTGGTCATCACCTTCTGGCCTCATCCGGCGGTGGTGCTGGGTGACAGACAGACGGGGCTTTTGTCAACTCCCAGTGAGAAAAATTCTCTGATGGCCGAAACCGGTATCGATTGGCTGATAACGCTGCCTTTCACACGTGAGTTTTCGCAGATGGAGTATGACGAGTTCGTGAGTGGTTGTCTGGTTGACAAACTACACATTGACACATTGTTTGTGGGTTATGACAACAAAGTGGGCCGCAACGGCCGGGGACGGTTCGCCGAGGTAGAGAATCTGGCGGGGCGTTTGGGTTTTAAGGTGCGGCAACTCAAGGCGTTGTCGGCTGGTGAGACGCCTATCAGTTCCACAGCCATCCGCAATCTGCTAGCCGATGGCCGTGTGGTTGAGGCTAACCAGCTGCTCGGCCGGCCGTACCATATTGCAGGCATGGTGGTGAGAGGCAATCATATTGGTACAGGCATCGGTTTCCCGACGGCTAATATCCAGCCTGACGAGTGCAAGTTTGTTCCAGGCAACGGAGCTTACGCTATCCGCGCCAATATAGGTGGAACCGAGTATGCCGGAATGCTGAACATTGGCAAACGGCCCACCATAGGCGATGGTCGCCAGACAATCGAAGCGCACTTTTTCGATTTCGACGGCGATCTCTACGGGCAGACGATTGAGGTTTATTTCGTGGATAAAATTCGCGATGAGCGTCAGTTTGCAAGTCTCGATGAACTCCGCGTGCAGCTCGAAACTGACTGCCAGACGGTGAGAAAATGGTTTGGAGTCTGAATTGTTTCGGAGTTGGAACCGGGAGAGGAATTATTCGTTTTTGAACAGAGATTTGCTAAGTTTTCTCTGCTTACAGTCATAAAAAAAGCGATGACAAATTGCCATCGCTTTGTTGTCTTACGAAAGTATCGGTCTACCAATCGTCGTCGTTGTCTTTTACCTGAGCCTTAGGCTTGACTTCCTCATTGAGCTGTTTTTCAATAATTTCGGCAAAAACGCAACTTGCCACATAGGCGCTTGCGCCAATTTTCTTACGCAAGGCGTCCTGCTCGTCGTAGAACGGATAGCACTTTTTCGGCGCCCACTTTGTCTCGACATTGATGGCATAATCCTTAATGGTTTGTACCAGGCGCAGTTTGCCGTCCTTAATGTTGATTTTCACAATCATATTCACGCTCACAATTTGATGCGGGAAGGTTACTACGTTTTTCAAAGTGGTGTTTGCCACAAGAGTTCCCGACTCCTTCTCGTTGGTTTTGATTGACGAGTTTTTGTCGCCGAAAGTCTTTGTGAACCATCCGCTAATGTTGTCATAGATTTTGTCTTTGTCCATACCAGCGCAATCAATGACAATGCTGTAGGAGTGTTGGTCGTTTTTGTCGAGCTCGAAACGCGATTTCAGAGCAACAGCCGCCTCTGCATACTGATGTTTGTGGTCGGATTTGCCATCATACTTGTCAATATCATACTTTGCGAACGAGTCGCCGGTCAGAATTTGTGCCGATGCACCAAATGCGTTGAGCATCAAAACACCAAGAATCAGTTTTTTCGCTTTCATTACTATCTGTTTTTTAATTGCCGCACTATGGCGACAGTGGTTAATTAGTACAAAGATAAAAAAACTGCGGCTCTTGTGCGATTTTATCTTCACAAAAAATATTCACAGCGTAAAACAAGACAGGCGGACTAGCGCCCGCCTGACTCTTTTGTAAGCAACTATTAGTTTAATATAGGGACTAATTTTAGAGGCGTGAGATGGAGCCGCCGCTGCTCGACGACACGTTGACCATTGTGGGTTTGCCGCTGTAGCGCACCCGGCCGCCGCTTGAGGCCTCGGCTTCGAGGTTCACATTGGCGCTGACACTGACGCTGGCGCCCGACGACGCTTCGGCTTTGCCGTTGGCGGCTGTCAGCTTGTCGCCACTGATGCTTGCGCCGCTCGATGCATCGAAATCAACATTTTGAGCCTTGCCGGCAAGCATCACGCTTGAGCCCGAGCTCGATTCGGCGGTAACCTTGTTGGCCTTCGCCATAGCGTTAATCCTCGCTCCCGACGAAGCCGCAAACACCAGATTATCACCCGTGAGCGTGTCGGTTGTGACGGTTGCGCCCGAGCTGGCCACCACCCGCACAATGCTGATGGCTGTAACGTCAACCTCAACCTTCTGCGGCATTCTTATGTTGCGTTTCTTATCCCAGTGAATCACCAAAGTGCCGTTTTTCACCTCGGTTTTAATATCGTCGATGTAGTCGGCAGGAGCCGTGACCACAACATTGTCGGCGTCGCCGATTACAACATTAACCTTGATGCCCTGGCCTACATCGATGCCAGTGAAACCCGAAACCTGACGGGTTGAGGTGGCATAATCGGAGTTGCGATTGATGGCGCAGCCGACGCTCAGCATCGAAACGCCCATTAACATTAGCAAAAGTTTTTTCATATCAGTTTTGTTTTAAATACACTACAATGACGATTGAAACCCCGAAACGTTGCAGCTGAAACCGATGTTTTATGAAGAAAAATCGCATTTTGTTAGTATAATATTGATTATCAGCTGATAGCATTTGCCGCTCGTTGTCGGTTTTGTAGGCGGCGGCAAGAAAATCTCACCTATATTTGCGTGAATGAGGCTCGGCCTTACACCTATTAATATATAGAACGATGTCGGTAATGGCTAAAATACAATTGGTTGTCGGGCTTGCGCGGGTTTTCACGCTTGCGCGGATGGCCAACTCGGCGCGCATCAGGCTGTGCTCGCTTGCGCGGATGCGACGGGTGACAACGCGGCCCGAATCGCTGTCGGTGGAGCCGGCATCGGTGTGCAACCTGCGGTGTCCCGAGTGCACGCTGGGCGGCGGGCGGTTGCAGCGCCAAGGCCAGCTGATGGACGCGACCACCTTTGAAAACGCCTTGCAACCGCTGGCATCGTGGCTGGTGAGCTGCCAGTTTTTCCTCCAGGGCGAGTCAACACTCAACCCGAACCTTTGCCAGATGATTGCCAAAGCGCACCAACACCGCATTTTCACCACCATATCGACCAACGGCCAGACACTCACTCCCGACCTTTGCCGTGAGCTTGTCGGCAGCGGCCTCGACCAGATAATTGTCTCGATTGACGGCACCACGCAGGCGGTTTATGAGCAATATCGCGTAGGCGGCAGTCTTCAAAAGGCCATCGACGGCATTGGCAATATTGTGAGAGCGCGGCGCGAGCTGGGGCGCGGCAATCCGGCTGTAACGGCGCAGTTCATCGTCTTCCGCCACAACGAGCATCAGATTGCCGATTTCAAACGGCTGGCCCGCCAATGGGGCGCCGACCGCGTGGTGCTGAAAACGGCGCAGATTGAAACATCTGCAAACGTCGCCGAAATGCTACCTCAAAACTCGAAATACAGTCGCTACCGCCTGACCACCGACGGCACCATTACCCCGAAAAGGCAGTTCAACGCCAACTGCTTCCGCTTGCGCGGCACAATGGTGGTTGCCGCCAACGGCGATGTCGCGCTCTGCTGCTACGACAAAAACTGCCGGCATCGTCTGGGCAACGTCAACCAAACCGATGCCCTTTCAATTTGGAACAGCGCTGAAGCCGGTAATTTACGGCGGCAGGTATGGGAGAAAGGGCTTGAAATCTGCCGTAATTGTGGTGGATGATACGCGCTTTATCCAGGTTTTGCGCGTTTTTCGGTATCTGTATAGGCCGATCAGACGGGAAATCGGCGAATAAAACAGCTTGATAATGTTCCGCAAGGAGTGGAAAATGACGTTTTGTGGCCTTGAAAAGCCGCCGAAAGGCTTAAAAAAAGCGGTGTTTGAGCCGAATTTGAAAGGAAAAACACCAAAAACGTCTATAAAATCACTTTTTTCAAAAAAAAACGTGATAATCTGACGAAAACATTATCACAATTCCAAAATATTCCTATATTTACAATGCTTTAAGCATTAATCAATTTGTTATACAACCTTTAAAACATTCGGTAATGAACAAACAAGAACTGGTTGCCGCTATGGCAGAAAAAGCTGGCTTGACCAAAGCTGATTCAGAAAAAGCATTGAACGCTTTCACAGCAGCTGTCGCTGACGCTCTGAGCGCAGGACAAAGTGTACAATTGGTAGGTTTTGGTACCTTCGCAGTTAGCGAGCGTTCGGCTCGTACGGGCAAGAACCCACGCACTGGTGCTAAACTTCAGATTGCAGCTAAGAAAGTTGCTAAGTTTAAAGCTGGCAAGGCTTTGGCTGACAAAGTAAACTAATTTAAAAGCCCTCAACCGAGGGCTTTTTTTATGGATTCTTAGCACAAAAAAGTGCCGCGTAAGCGGCACTTTTTTTGTTGAGCAAGGTGCAGAGAATAACAATTGTTTGTCATCTTCTATTTATACTCATTATTCTTTGCACATCACTCAATTTATTGTTTGATGGTTCCTTCGTAGCTGACGGGGTAGCTGCCGCACATCATTGTAAACTTGAATGCCTTGCCTTTTTGGTCGGCAGTGCCGTTGAGTTTGGTGATGGTGTATTTGGGGAACGGGCCGCCCATTGCCTGCGGCACAATGTTGTCGCCGCTGAAGCTGATGGCGTCGCCAATGGCGCTGTAGCTCACGCTGTCGATTGTCATATCGAGAGTGAGCGGCATTGCTTCGGCAAATTTCACATCGAGCATCTCAATGGTTGCCACATCGCCGTTCTGCTTGAGATTTACCACCACATCTTCTTTGGTGAAGGTGGTTGTTGAATCAATCGTCACAGCCATTTTGCCACTGGCCGACAAACCTGCTGTGGGCAGTGCAGCGGCAACATTGCTGATTGCAACATTGCAGCCTGCGGCCACAAACGAGATTGAGAACGAGCCCGAGCTCAGGAACTCGCCTGTCAGGTTTGTGAAAGTGTAGCGGGGGAATGGTTGGCCATTGAATTTCGGCACAATTGTGGCAATGGTGAAGGTGTTTTTGCCGTCAGCTTCACTGCGCACGAACGGAACACTGTCAACCTGCAAATCGACGGTCATTGGCATTGCTGCTGCGAATTTCACACCTTTGAGAGTGAAGCTGACAAGTTCATTCTCGCCGAAATTGAAATCGACTGTTGCGTCGTCCTGGCTGAACGATGAGCCATTGGCCATTGTTGAGATTAACGTTCCGCCGAGCGTCGCATTCTCAGAATAAGGTGTCTCGTCATCTTTGTCGCAAGCCACGAAAGCGAGCATTGCGGCACACATCAAAAAACTAAAATGTTTCATTTTAACTGATATTTAATTGTTTATAAAAAAGTTGTCTTTTCTGTTTAATCGGTGAATTGTTTAATCGGTGAATTGTTTAAAGGTTAGAATGTTGAGATTTTGGACTTCAGACTACGGACAACAGACTACAGATAGCGCAGTGCGTCCCAACCAACACCATATACCTAAATTATAAATCCTAATTCCTAAATTCTAATTCATAAATCCTAAATCCTAAATTCTAAATCGTAACTCTCAACGTTAACCCTACTCGCCGCGGCTTGCCTTTTGCGATAAATGAGCGCCCGACTGATGTGAAATGGAACGTGCCAAAATCGGTGTCGGCGATGTTTTTTGCCCATAGTTGCAGGTTCCATTTGCTTCCGCCAATGCCCACTGAAGCGCCAATGAGCGAGTAGTAGTCTTGCCAAACACTGTTTTCGTCGTCCCAATAGATGCGGCCCGCGCCCTGATAGTTGATTTGTGCCGACACAGTGTTTATAAACTGTCCGTCAAAGGTTTGCGAGAAATCGGCCTGAGCCGAAACGGTGTGCTGCGGCACGTATGGCAGGCGGTTGCCGCTGAAATCGGCCAATCCGTTGTTGTAGTCGGTGAAAGTGGCGTTGGTGAAGCCATATCCTGCCGACAGTTTAACCCAGTCGGCGGGTTGGGCTGTCAGTGATGTCTCAGCGCCAACAGAGCGGGTGCGTCCCGCATTGGTCATCATACGGCCAGTGCCCTTACCTGCAGGGAAGACGGTGAGTTGCTGGTCGGTGCAAATGATGTAGAATAGCGCCACATCGGCGGTGAACTTGCGATTGTCGGTGCTCAAGTGTGTTCCAATCTCATAATTCCAGTCGTGCTCTGGCTGATAGTCAATTACTTCGTCGATGGGGTAGCCTTGCAGGCTGTTCTCGAACCGCATTCCTAAATCGCCCATCAGGTCGGACTTCATCTGGTTTTGCAGAATGTCGGAAAACATCTGCGTGTTGTAGCCGCCCGACTTGAATCCGCGCGACACCGATGCATATATATATTGGTCGTTGATGACATATTGAGCCGACAGTTTGGGCAGAATCTCAAAAAATGTTTGCGACTCGTTTCCGTCAATGGCCGTGGTCAATGGTTTGAATCGGTTTCCCATTGTGTACGAAAAGTTGTAGTGCACGGTGGCGCTGTTCTCGTAATCGAAAGCAACGCGTTCATAATCAACGCGAAGTCCTGCTGTCAGCACAAAATTGGAAATTTTGTATTCGGCTTGTCCATAGGCTGCCAGTCCCATGGTAGGTGTTGTGAACTTGCTCTCGACAGTGAACTCTTTCTCGCTGAAACTCAGGCTGTCGTTTGGGAAAACGGTGTGCATTCCTTTGTTTGCGTTGTCCAAAATTAGTTCTTGAATGCCATCGGTCTTAAACTGTACAGGCGCATCCATCTTGTTATATTTGAAAAATGCTGATATGCCGCTTAACCAATTGATTGCTTGTGTTTTATCGGAATTTTGGAACATCAGTTCATTGCTGATGGTGTATTCATCCTGCTTTTGTTGCAGAGTGAACATCCGCTTTGTGGTGAAGTCCTGATCGAGATGCAGGTCGTCGGCCAAATACTGAACCGACAGCACATTACGGATGCTGATGCCGCTTGTATTGTACTGAGCCACAAGCCCGTCGGCGATATGCAGCCGTTGGTAGCCGCAAGTATCGTTGTAGGCCACTGGCAGCGGTTTGCGCAGAGTGGTGTCCAACTGCGCATAGGCATATCCGCCTTCGTCGGAAATATTTATTGTCAGCGAATTATCGAATTGCCAATTGCCCACGTTTTTCCACATCAGCCGCAGACGGGCGCTGCCGTTGTTGCGCCAGTCGCATTTGTCGCCAGTGAATTGGTTGGTGAAGAATCCGCCTGTGTGGCCAGCGCTCAGTCCAAGGCTGAAGCCGAAATCGTCGGTCGGTCGGCTGTAGAAAGCAGCCGTGGCGCGCAGAGTGCGGCCGTTGCCAGCGTCGATGCTGATGCGAGTCCCTGTGTAATCGAATGGTGAGAGCGTTGTCACGGTGATGATTCCGCCAATGGTGTTGCGGCCGTAGAGCGTTCCTTGCGGTCCGCGCAGAACATCGATTCGGCGGACATCCCACAGCGGGGCGTCGAAGCAGTTTTTGTTCAGAAACGGCATATTATCAACGTACATTCCAACCGACGGATTATCGATTCGGCTGCCGATACCGCGCACGTAAACCGACGATGTGATGCTTGAGCCATAGTCGGGAATGTGCAGGTTGGGTGTGGTGGCGGCAAAGTCTTGAATCGTTTTAATCTGTTGTCGTTCAATGTCTTTCAGGTAGAACGAAGATGATGACACAGGCATTGTCCGCATATCGTTGCGCACCTTGAACGATGCCGTAACATCAACCCCTTCAATGTTGATTGAAGTGTCGGCCTGAGCCACCATCGATGTGAGAAGAATGCCTAAAAAGAACATTGCCTGTCGTTTTCAAAATTCGCGGCAAAAGTAATCGGGGCTGGCTGAACAGATTAGGACAAAAGCGGCTTTTATTGGTATTTTTTGCGGTATTTATTAGCATTTCCAATGGGGAGGTTAATTATTAAGCCTGTGTATAAACAATTGGTTTCCAGTCATAAATACTGGTTCGTCAAAAAAAACTTCAGCACTATTGAGATTTTCACCAAATAGTAACTACTTTCAAGCGGTTTTTTGCAAAAATCGTATTTATGAAATCACACGAAATTGACTACAAAGTTATCGGGCACGACATTCAACTTGTTGAGGTTGAGCTTGACCCGGGCGAGACAGTGATTGCCGAGGCCGGCACAATGATGTATATGGAGGACGGCATTGAGTTCGACACCAAGATGGGCGACGGTTCAAACCCGCAGGCCGGATTCTTCGACAAGCTGCTGTCGGCGGGCTCGCGGATGATTGCCGGCGAGTCGGTTTTCATCACGCACTTCACCAACCGTGGCTTCGGCAAGCGCCACGTGGCCTTCTCGGCGCCTTATCCGGGCACCATTATGCCGGTGAACCTTGCGCAGTCGGGCTACAGCATCATTGTGCAGAAAGACGCCTTTTTGTGCGCCGCGCTCGGTACACGCATATCGATAACCTTCAACCGCCGTCTGGGCGCGGGGCTTTTTGGTGGCGAGGGCTTTATTCTGGAGCGGCTCGATGGCGATGGAATGGCCTTCCTGCACGCCTGCGGTGCCGTGGTTGAACGGCAGCTCAACAACGAGACTCTGCGCGTTGACACTGGCTGCATTGTGGGCTTTGAGCCGCAAATCGATTACGACATACAGGTGGCCGGAAATTTGAAATCGTCGCTGTTCGGCGGCGAGGGCCTGTTTGTGGCCACATTGCGCGGCACGGGACGCGTATGGCTGCAGAATATGCCTATCCGCAAGCTAATTCAGGCTCTGATGCCGCAGTCGCCTAACGCTCGCAAAGAGAACCAAAGTCTGTTCAACAACCTGAACAATCTGTTTGAGAGATAAAAAAAACAATACGATTTTTATAAAGGAATAGCTTATGGTTAAAATGAGAGGGCTGATTATATATTTCGTGTTTTTAACTTTTCCTATTATTGGAATATGCCAAGATACGGTGAAAGCCTTTATTGACTATGAACATTACCCAACATATAATGGTGATATTGCCAAATTTATACAGAAAAACACAAATTACCCTGGAAGTGCAATAATCAACAAAATAGAAGGTATTGTTTGGATGGAATTTGATATTGATACTGCGGGGAATACACTGAACCATAGAATAAAATATGGCATAAGGGATGATTTTAACGAAGAAGCCCTAAGAGTTGTTAAATTATTGAAGTTCAATCCAACGAGTGAAATCAATAATTCGTTCAATAATTATGTGGTTCCCGTGAAATTCAAATTGCCAAAAGAAAAGCATAAGAATAAAAAAGTCTGAATTCTAAAACGTCAAGTATATGGACCAGAAAATCAGCATTATCAGCGATTGGACACTGCACCGGCTGCTCACCGAGCTCAAAGCCGGCAACATCAAAATTCCGCGTTTCCAGCGCGATTACATTTGGGAGAAATCGAAGGTGGTGAAACTGCTCAATTCTGTTTATCACCAGTACCCCATCGGGTCGCTGTTCTTTTGGAAGGCGCCGGCCAAATACGCCTTCTTCATCCGCCCGTTCGACATCGACGGCATCAACGACACCAAAAACGAGGGCGATTTCCAGTTCATCCTCGACGGCCAGCAGCGCATTATGTCGCTCTTTGTGGCGCTGATGGGCAAAACAATGGCCGACTGCGACTACTCCACCATCTGCTTCAACGCCGAGCGCTGCGAGTTTGTGATTCCGCGCAGCCAGCGCGAGAAATGCAACGTTCCGGTTTGGCGCATCATCGACGACAAGGCCTTTGACGAGACGATTGCCGAACTGGGCAAGAACCGCAAAGCCGCACAGAACCTGCAGCGGTGCCGCGAAATTTTTCTGAGCTACCCGATGAGCATCGTGCTCACCACCAACACCGAGATTGACGATGTGGTGGAGATTTTCGAGCGCATCAACCAGGGCGGCAAACACCTGACAATATTCGACTTGATTCACGCAACCACGTGGAGCGAGAAGTTCGATTTGAAACAAAACATCGACGTTTTCAACACCCAGCAGCGCATCAAACAGTTCGGGCGGCTGGGCGAAAAGGTGTTCTCGCTTTCGCTGACAATCAACGCTTTCGGCGATGCCCGGAGCCTTTATCAGCTCAAGCTCACACCCGAAATCTGCCAGAAGATATGGCCGCGAACCAAAGCGGCACTCACCAGCGCTCTCGATTTTCTGAAACAGATGCGCCTTTCGGGCGACCTGACAATGTACCACAATCTGATTCCGACGCTGCAGTACTACTTCTTCGCATCGGAGGCGAAAACCATCGACCCGAGCCACCAGAAAACGCTCGAAAAATGGTTCTGGGACTCGAAATTCTCGAAACGCTATTCGGCATCGGCCGCAACCCGTCTGAAAGAGGATGTGGATTGGATTAAATCACTAATTAACAACGAAATCTGATATGGATAGATTGCTATTGGCCGCGCTGGCCTTAAGCTTGGTGTGCTGCAATCGTCAGACCGATTGTCCGTCGTTCCCGGAGGAATACCGTGAATGGCTGCCATATAACCAAAACGAACAGGTTGAGTTTAAAGCGGGATCAGCGCGGCAGACATTCTTATTCAACGATGTTTTCATCACTCGTCAATACACCATCGGCAACACTGAGGCTTGCAACTGCGAAGCTTTTGCTCACGCCAACTCGGCCGTCGATTCGGTGGGGAACATACAGCTGCTTTGCTCTGCAGAAAAACAAAAGAATCGATACAAGTTTGTGTTTGAGTTTCAGCACTATGGCACACATTCGAGCTACTATGTGCCGCTGGCCTTGGACCGGTTCATTTTCAGCATCCGCAACGATGGCAATTATGAGGGAGCCTCGTTTCACAATTCAATAATGATTGGTGATCAACAGTTTGATAATGTGCTTGTTGTGGAGAATGACACATTGGCTTTCAATAAGGCTGATATCTACCGAATTTACATTGAGAAGGGCAGGGGAGTGGTGCGATACGATCGACGCTCGGGTAAAAATTATACTCTCATTGATTTGTAAATCAATCAAATACACATAATGGATGATACTTTGGTAAAAACCTATGGTTCGGCCGTTTTTGGCATCGACGCCACCACTATCACCGTCGAGGTGAACATATCGAGCGGCATGACTTTCCACCTTGTGGGCCTGCCCGACAGCGCCGTCAAGGAGAGTCAGCAGCGTATCAACGCGGCGTTGCGAAACACTGGATTCCATTTCCCTGGCAAGAAAATTGTCATCAATATGGCGCCGGCCGACATCCGCAAGGAGGGCTCGGCCTACGATTTGACACTGGCCGTGGGCATTTTGGCGGCATCGGGACAAGTAAATGCAGAAGTAGTTGAGGATTATGTAATTATGGGCGAACTCTCACTCGACGGCAGCCTGCAACCAATAAAAGGTGCTCTGCCAATCGCCATCAAGGCGCGCGAGGAGGGTTTCAAAGGGTTCATCCTGCCAAAGCAGAACGCCCGCGAGGCCGCTGTGGTCAACAACTTGGAGGTTTACGGCGTTGAAAATATCCGCCAAGTGGCCGATTTCCTTAACGGGAAACTGCAACTCGAGCCAACCATTGTAAACACCCGCGAGGAGTTCGCAAACAGCATAAACCATTGGGACTCAGACTTTGCCGATGTGCGCGGACAGGAGAATGTGAAACGCGCAATGGAGATTGCCGCGGCCGGCGGTCACAACATTATTATGATTGGCCCCCCGGGAGCCGGCAAAACAATGCTGGCCAAACGTCTGCCGAGCATTCTGCCGCCGTTCACACTGCACGAGGCGCTGGAAACCACAAAGATTCACTCTGTGGCCGGTAAAATCGACAAAGACACCAGCCTGATGACCAAACGGCCATTCCGTTCGCCGCACCACACCATCAGCGATGTGGCGCTTGTCGGGGGCGGCACTTTTCCGCAGCCGGGCGAGATTTCGCTGGCGCACAACGGCGTTCTGTTTCTCGACGAACTGCCTGAATTTCAGCGCACTGTGCTCGAAGTTATGCGTCAGCCTTTGGAGGACCGCGTCATAACCATCTCGCGCGCACGGTTCACTGTCGAATATCCGGCAAGTTTTATGCTTGTGGCAAGTATGAATCCTTGCCCGTGCGGCTACTACAACCATCCCGATAAGGAGTGTACCTGCACACCAATGATGCGCCAGAAGTATATGAGCCGCATCTCGGGCCCGCTCCTCGACCGCATCGACATTCACATTGAAGTGGTACCCGTGCCGTTCGACAAACTGTCGGGCAAGGAGCAGCTCGAGACGAGCGCGCAGATCCGAGAGCGTGTAACCCGCGCCCGCGCCATTCAGCAGCAGCGTTTTGCCGATTATGAGGGCGTGCACTGCAACGCGCAGATGAGTACGCGGCTCATCCGCAAGCATTGTGTTTTAAGCGCCGAATGCAGCCAGATGATTAAAAACGCAATGGAGAAAATCGGACTTTCGGCCCGCGCCTACGACCGCATTCTGAAGGTGTCGCGCACCATTGCCGACCTTGCCGGCGAGCCCGACATCAAGCCAGAGCACCTTGCCGAGGCCATTCAGTACCGCAGTTTGGACCGCGATAATTGGGGACAATAACTGAAGGATTGAAGGCGTGAAGGATTGAAAGATTGAATGTATTAGTGGTGATGGGTATTGGGTGTTAGGTGTTGGTTATAGATAATGCGGCGCGTCTCTAAAACTGGCTATAGCGGTTAGTAGTTTAGTATTGGAAAAATCTGCGAAAATCAGTCCAATCTGCGTTCCTGAAAAAATAAAAAACGCCGCAACCTGAAAACAGATTACGGCGTTTTGATTAGTTTATATTGCAATCACGCAAAAGCCCCGACTGGGCCTTAGAATTGTCAAGACTAATCAGAAAAATCCATGCCTACATAAAAATCAAGGAATACTGAATGACATTCATCGTCGGAAAAGCAAAATTCGCCTTTGAGTTCCTTTGATATTCCGCACTCGCTTACTGCCTTGTAAGTGTGCTCTCTATTTTTTTCTACTTCAACCTCAAGAAAGAACCTATCTTCACCTTTTTCGCACGGATTGAATTCTTCAGTAGCGGAAAGTCGCAAAGTACCGCATAGTTTATCGTCAACATAAACATTAACATCGAAAGGTCCGCAATCCACATAAAGATGGGCATTTGTGTAGAAATACACTTTTGTTGAGTCTGTAGATGACTCCTTGTCTTTTTTGCAACCCGCAAAAGCAGCAAGAATCAATGCCGCAAGTAATAAGTTTCTCATAATTGATGATTTTAAATTGTTTAACAAACAAATATACAACATTATTTGCGGATAAAAAACAAAAAAACGCCGCAACCCGATAAACAGATTACGGCGTTTTGATTAGTTTATATTGCAATCACGCAAAAGCCCCGACTGGGCCTTAGAATTGTCAAGACTAATCAGAAAAATCCATGCCTACATAAAAATCAAGGAACACTGAATGACATTCGTCGTCGGAAAAACAGAATCCGCCTTTGAGTACCTTTGATATTCCGCACTCGCTTACTGCTATGTAAGTGTGCTCAACGTTTTTTTCTACTTCAACTGCAAGAATGCCAGATTCATCTTTTTCATCACAAGGAATAGATATTTCTTTGGGAGCACGAGAATTATTCAAAATGCCGCATAGTTTATCGTCAACATAAACTCTAACGTCGAAGCCCCCACAATTCACATACAAATGTGCATTGGTGTAGAACATAACCTTTACAGTGTCAACTGATTCTTTGTCTTTTTTGCAACTCGCAAAAGCAGCAAGAATCAATGCTGCTAATAATAACTTTTTCATAATCAAATTCTAAATTAAGTTGTTGTTTATAAAAACCGCAACCATACCTTATGACATGGCTGCGGCGTTTTTTGCTTTTACAGCAGTGCGTCAATCTTTTGCGCAAGAATTGGCTTGGCGGCTGCACCAACCTGTTTGTCAACCACTTCACCATTTTTGAAGAACAGCAGTGTAGGAATGTTGCGGATACCTAACTGCACCGGAGTGTTTTCGGCTTCGTCAACGTTCATTTTCACAATCTTCACTTTGCCTTCGTATTCGGCGGCAAGTTCTTCAACTATCGGAAGCAGCATTTTGCAGGGGCCGCACCACTCTGCCCAAAAGTCAACTACCACAGGGATTGCCGATTTAAGAACTTCAGTCTCAAAGTCGGCGTCGGTTATTCTTTGTGCCATATTCGTGTTTTTTATTGTTGCGTAAATGTAGGATTTATTGTTTTATCTCTAACAGGTTTTATCAGATTCAAGCCAAAATAACATTAGGGACATTGTTTGTAGAGACGTAGCGCGCTACGTCTCTACGTGCGTCCTATTCCCCAAGCAAGTCTGGGCGCAAACGCCGCGTGCGCTCAAGGGCCTGCTCGTATTTCCAGTCTTCAATTAGGCGCTCGTTGCCCGATAGCAGCACTTCGGGCACCTTCCAGCCTTTGTAGTCGGCAGGGCGCGTATAGACAGGCGCCGATAGCAGATTGTCCTGGAACGAGTCGGAAAGCGCCGATGTCTCGTCGCTGATGGCGCCCGGGATGAGCCGCACCACCGCGTCGGCAATGACGGCAGCAGCCAGCTCGCCGCCCGTTAGCACATAGTCGCCGATTGATATCTCTTTGGTAATCAGGTGGTCGCGCACGCGCTGGTCGATGCCTTTGTAGTGCCCGCAAAGGATGATTATGTTCTGCAACTGCGACATCTGGTTGGCCATTGGCTGGTTGAACATCTCGCCGTCGGGCGAAGTATAGATAATCTCGTCGTACTGGCGCTCACTTTTCAAGTGCTCAATGCACGCCTCGATGGGTTGGATGGTCATCACCATTCCAGCGCTACCGCTGAAGGCGTAATCGTCGCAGCGGCGGTGCTTGTCGGTCGAGTAATCGCGCAGGTTGTGAATGTGGATTTCGGCAATGCCCTTCTTCTGTGCCCGCCCGATGATGCTCTGGCTGAACGGCCCGTCAAGAATTTCGGGAACAACGGTGATAATGTCGATGCGCATAGCTGTACGGTTTTGTTCGGGACAAAGGTAATACGAAAGTTGGGATTGTCGGCTGCTGGCAGTCGGTTGTATAAAAATCGGCAGCAAACATTCTCTTCCCTCAACCCTAACCTCTTACCGTTTTTCGCACTTCATAAAGCAATCGCCGCAGGCTGCGTGGCGGCCGCGAAGGCGGTTTTCAATCATCTCGGCGTAGCGTTCGGCAAGGATTGGAATGCGGATTGTGCGCACAACCTCGTGTGCGAAAGCCGACATAAGCATCATTTTTGCCTCGTCTTCGCCAATGCATCGCTGGCGCATATAGAACAACGCACTCTCGTCCAGCTGGCCCACGGTGGCGCCGTGGCTGCACTTCACATCATCGGCATAAATCTCAAGTTGCGGCTTGGTGTACATCCGCGCCGACGGCGATATGCAGATGTTTTTGTTCGACTGCTGGGCGTTGGTTTTCTGCGCGTCGGGGCGGACAAGAACGTAGCCGCTGAACACGCCAACCGATTCGTCGTTGAGCACGTTTTTGTAGAGTTCGTAGCTGGTGCAGTTGGGCACGGCGTGGTCAACGTAGGTGAAGTTGTCGATGTGCTGGTGCCCTGCTGGCAGCGACAGACCATAGATGCTGGCCTCGGCGTGCTGGCCCGCCATCAGTACCTCAACGTTGTTGCGCACAAAGCCGCCGTGAAGCGTCAGCGTGTTGGCAATGAGCTGGCTGTCAGTGTTTTGTTCAATCAGCAGCGATGCAATTTGCGACGAGCGGTCGTTAAGATTCTGAATGCAGTAGCAGTCGAGCTGCGCATTTGGCTGCAGCACCGTTTCGGTAACGTTGTTCAGCAGAAACTGGCTGTTTGCGAGCGTGTGGTCGCAGATGACAATTTTGGCCTGACTGCCGCGTCCCGCAACAATCAGGTTGCGCTGGTTCACCATCAGCGGATTGTTGCCCGAGAGCACGTTGACAATCTGAATTGGTTTATCAACCACCACATTGTCAGGAATATACAAGAAAAGCCCGCTTCGCGCGAAGGCGATGTTCAGGCTGATTGTTGTGTCATATTTTTGGGCGGCCAGACGGTTATAGTGAGCCGCAAATAGTTCGGGATATTTATTGGCGCCATCTGCCATTTCGGTTGCCACAACATTGGCTGGTATGGTGCTGTTTTTCAAGTCAATCCAGCCGTTATTTATAATGATGGTGTAAGTGTCAAGGTCGGGAACGGCGCAACGGAACACTGTCTGGCTATCGGTCGTGGCGGCTAACTTGCTGATAGAGTAGCCGTAAGCGTGACCGAAGGCGGTCATAATCTCTGTAAATCGATACCGTTCGCACCCTTTTCGTGGCAGGCCCAGAGCATCGAACTGACTGATGGCCGTTTCGCGCACGCGGTTCATCGCCTCGGGCATACCGTCGGAAATTTGTGCGGCATACTGGCGATAAAGTGCTGTAAGTTTGTCTTTTATGCCAACTGAACTAACGTTTTCCATAAACTACTTGTTGTCGAATTCGCTTTTAATCCAGTCGTAGCCCTTCTCCTCAAGCTCAAGCGCGAGCTCTTTGCCGCCAGTCTTCACAATTTGGCCGTTGTAGAGCACGTGCACCACATCGGGCACAATGTAGTCGAGCAGGCGCTGATAGTGCGTGATAACAATGGACGACGTTTCGGGTGTCTTGAGTTTATTCACACCGCTGGCCACAATTCGCAGGGCGTCAATATCAAGGCCCGAATCGGTCTCATCGAGAATCGATAGGCGCGGCTCAAGCATCGCCATCTGGAAAATCTCGTTGCGTTTCTTCTCACCGCCCGAAAAGCCTTCATTCACAGAGCGTGACGTGAGCCGTGAGTCAATCTCGACCAGCTGGCTCTTCTCGCGCATCAGTTTCAGATATTCGGCAGCCGAAAGGGCGGGTAGGCCGTTGAATTTGCGCTTCTCGTTGACGGCGGCGCGCATAAAGTTGACCATACTGACGCCAGGAATCTCAACTGGATACTGGAAACTCATAAAAAGCCCCAACCGCGCGCGGTCCTCGGGCGGCATTGCAAGCAGGTCGCGGCCCAAGAACGTCACCTCGCCGCCATCGACAGTGAAGCGGCTGTTGCCCGTCAGCACCGACGAGAGCGTACTTTTTCCCGACCCGTTGGGTCCCATAATGGCGTGCACCTCGCCCGCATTAATGTGCAAGTTGATTCCCTTCAGAATCGGCTTCCCGTCAATCGAAGCCCGTAAATCTTTTATTGTCAGCATATTTTAAACACAAACTATAAACGAAAACACAAACTGAACGGCAAAATTAAACAATTGTTCACGTTTTATGCGTTCGTCAATATTCTATCATTCAAATAATCAAATCCTTCAATCATTTACCCTACACTACCTTCAAGGCTGACTTGCAGCAGTTTCTGCGCCTCGACGGCGAATTCCATCGGCAGGGTGTTCAGCACCTCTTTGGCGTAACCGTTCACAATCAGGCCCACGGCGTCTTCGGTTGAAATGCCGCGCTGGTTGCAGTAGAAAATCTGGTCCTCGCCGATTTTCGACGTGGTGGCCTCGTGTTCGAGCACGGCGGTGTTGTTCAGGCACTCGACGTAAGGGAACGTGTGGGCACCGCATTTGTCGCCTAAAAGCAGCGAGTCGCACTGCGAGTAGTTGCGCGCCCCGTCGGCGTTGGCCGAGACCTTGACAAGGCCGCGGTAACTGTTCTGGCTCTGACCTGCCGAAATGCCCTTCGACACTATGCGGCTGCTGGTGTTGCGGCCAATGTGAATCATTTTTGAACCTGTGTCGGCCTGCTGGTGGTTGTTGGTGACGGCCACCGAGTAGAACTCCGACGACGAGCCGTCGCCCAAGAGCACCGTGCCTGGGTATTTCCACGTTATGGCCGAGCCCGTCTCCACCTGGCTCCACGACAGCCGCGCGTTCACGCCCTTGCACAGGCCGCGCTTGGTCACAAAATTGTAAATGCCGCCGCGGCCCTCCTTGTCACCTGGATACCAATTCTGCACGGTCGAATATTTCACTTCGGCGTTGTTCATCACCACAATCTCCACAATGGCGGCGTGCAGTTGGTTTTCGTCGCGGCGGGGTGCGGTGCAGCCCTCAAGGTAACTAACGTAACTATCATCGTCACAGATAATTAGTGTGCGCTCAAACTGTCCCGTTTTGGCGGCGTTTATGCGGAAATAGGTGCTCAACTCCATCGGGCAGCGCACCCCTTTCGGGATATAGCAGAACGAGCCGTCGCTGAAAACAGCCGAGTTCAGGGCCGCAAAATAGTTGTCGGTAGGCGGCACCACCGAGCCAAGATACTGCCGCACAAGGTCGGGGTGATTGCGCACAGCCTCACTGAACGAGCAGAAGATTATGCCGCGCTCGGCAAGTGCGTCTTTGTAGGTGGTTTTTACTGATACACTGTCCATTACAGCATCGAAAGCCACACCCGAGAGCGCTTTTTGCTCATCGAGCGGAATGCCCAACTTGTCGAAAGTCTTTTTCAGTTCGGGGTCAATCTCGCCGTTTTCGGGCTTCACATTCTGTTTTGGCGCCGAGTAGTAGATAATGTCCTGATAGTCAATCTCGGGAATGTCAAGGTGCGCCCAAGTGGGCATTTTTTGAGTCAGCCAATGGCGATAGGCCTTCAAGCGGAACTCGAGCAGCCATTCGGGTTCTTCCTTTTTGCTCGAAATGAGCCGAATAACGTCCTCGTTCAGGCCCTTGCCAATGGTGTCGTGCTCAATGTCCGACACAAAGCCGTATTTGTACTCGCTGTCGGTTACCTCGCTGATTATGTTGGTGTTGTCCATTCGTTTTATGTTTAACGGGTTGAAACGTTTCGCTTTCTCTCTAACCGATTTAACCCGATTATATCCGATATTTTGGTGCAAAATTAGAGAAAAAAGGGTTATTTGATTAGTTTGCTGTAAAAACGTACGAAGATGACCGATTATCTATCAAAGATTGCTATCTTTGAAAACCAA
Organism: uncultured Bacteroidota bacterium; assembly: GCA_946186925.1. Classification (GTDB taxonomy): domain Bacteria; phylum Bacteroidota; class Bacteroidia; order Bacteroidales; family SZUA-534; genus RUG13583. Next base: position 80,267 of record CAMHPA010000004.1, read on the forward strand.
AACAACTGAAAATGACACGGCTGAATATCGCACTTGATCAATCGACATTGTTCGGCAAAAATTTTTACAATTTCCTTGTTGAAATGAATTATGTGGCTGAAAATGAGCCGGGTGTGGTGTGTATCGACGAAAAAACCACCGAAGGCGGGAAAATATTGAACCTTCTGTACGATTTGGACGTTGTAGACGTTGACAAAGAATATATTATGTCGCCCGACTCCGACCTTGAGCGCGCCATTACTGCCGAGGAACTTCTTGTGGGCGTCAAGCAGGATTTGCGAGCCAAATTCAACAGCCGCGCATTATGAGCGTCTTGTTTCTGCCCGAGGTCCGAGCGTATTTCAACGAACTGACTGACATTCTGTTTGAAAAAGAGTATTTCGGTTTCCCCGATTCAGCCGAAAAGTATGTCGAAGAACTGTTCCTCGATATAAAAAACACATTGTCAATCTGCCCCAAACGTCGCGCGCCCGAATATTTCACACGGTATGGACGCAATATGTATTATTCTGTTTTTAAGAAGAATAATCACACCCAATGGTATGTGTTTTTCAATATATACGAAAAGAATGGCATAAGAATTTATCTTGTCCGCTACATCAGCAACAACCACGTGATTGCGCACCTTATTTAGCGGAATATAAATCGTTTAAACGGTGAAAGTTTAGAAGTTTAGCGCTTCGCCGTTTAGAAGGTTTAGTCTTTAAAAATTCTAAACTATACTTATGCCTTTTGCCGTTGGCCTTATGCCTCAATCCTTCAATTAATCAATCTTCAATAAACTTCATCGTGCTTATAATCGCCTCAATCTGACGCATATAGTTGCGTTTGTCCTTCTTGCCTGCGTACACGTAGCCATCGACGGTGACAATGCGGCCGCGCTGCTCGTCGTACTGCGTAAGGCTGACGAAGGGGCCACCCATAAAGTCGCCGTGAGTCTCCCACAGGCCGCGTAGTTCGGCGGTGTACCGGCCGCGGCGGTTGAACGAGCGGAAGGTTGTCACGTCCTCGAATGCGACGGTGGTCATATACGAGCCGTCGGACGGGCCGCCAACAAAACGCTTGCACATCAGGTTGCGCATTGCCATAAGGCGGTCGCGAGTAAGCATCAGAGTATCAGTGTATTTGTAATAATAGACGAAAAGGCCCTGGCTGATTTCGGGCGTTTCGTGCGAAATCCAAATGAAGTGGCAGGTGTCGCCGTCGAGCGTGCAACTGGTGTCCATATCGTAGGTGTAACCCTTTGGTATAGTCATTGTTACACTGGCCGAGCGCTCAAGTTTTGACATCACTTCGCGGTCGGGGAAGGTGGCGTAGTTCTTTATGATTCGGTCTTGCTCGGCTTTGAGCAGAAGGGCCACAAGTTGGTCGCGGTTGGCCGATATGAGCGAGTCGAGCGCGCGGGCGCTGCGGGCGGTTATGCGGATAACGGTCTGCGGTGCGGCCCAAAGGTCGTTGGCAACCATTATGCCTGCCGCGCTGTCCGACGCTACGCGGCAACTGACAATGTTGCGGTGGCGTTGGAAAATCTCGGTGAAGGCCTTGTTGGGGATTCGCACCACGTCGAACATCGGTTCGCTCTGGTTTAGCCCTGGCACGTCGGCGGCCAAAATGTTCAGTATGGTGTCGGCGGTAGTTTTCCACACGTCGTCTTCAATCACAACAACCACTTCGCCCGCGGCACCCGATATTTGCGGAAGCATTTTCTCGCGAACCTTGCCTGTGCAGGCGGTGAGAACAGCGGCTGCAAACGCTGTGGCAATCAGTAGATAATTAGTCGGTTTCATTTTACAAGGTATTAAGTTTTAAGTTGCTAAGTTATAAGTTATTGGATTGTGTTTAATGTTACTCTTCATCCAAATCATTCAAATCGAAATAAAGCAGACGTGTGGGCTCGTCGGCATCGTCCTCGTTGAGCGGCACAAATCCGTTTTTAAAGTAGAAATCCAAGGCCGCAACGTAGGCGTCAACTGTAATGAAACGGCAGCCCGTCTTGTTGTCGGTGGTGAAATATAATTTAATGAATTCCAAAAGTTTACTGCCGATACTCTTCTTTTTCATCGAAACGCAAACACCAAAGCGCCCTATCTTAACGGCAGGATAACTTTTCAGCCGTTTGTGATTGTTGAAACGGCGGCTGAAGTGGTTGTATTTTGTTTTGTTGTCGAAATCGGATATTGAAATACGGTCGTTCGAGAGACTGAAGAAGGCGATAACATTATTTGACGCTTTTTCGAGTACGGTATATGTGACGGCTAACTTCTCTTTGCGGTAAAGCGGGGCATCGGTCAGAATAAAATCATTCAAATCATTGTCGCCGCAATCGAAAGCAGCAACTGTTTCCGTCCCTACCATCCTGTGAATGGTGTACTTTTCGACAAATTCACTATCTAACATCACACGAAATCACAAACTTTTTTCAACGCTTCGTAGGTTGCTTTCATTCGCGCACGCTCTTCAGGCGAAATGCGGCGTTTTTCTTTCATTCGAGCCTCGAACCGCTTTGCGTCCTCACCATAGAGAATCGGTGTTTCTTTGATTGGTCGTGCCATAATCGTTGATTTTTAATGCATTAATGCAAAGATAACCATAAAATCCGTGTATGCAACCCCGCCTCAACTATCCAACTTCAGCACCGCCAAGAACGCCTTCTGCGGCACCTCAACGGTTCCAATCTGGCGCATACGTTTCTTGCCTTCCTTCTGTTTTTCAAGCAGTTTGCGCTTTCGCGACACGTCGCCGCCGTAGCATTTGGCCGTCACGTCCTTGCGCACCTGGCGCACGGTTTCGCGGGCAATGATTTTGGCGCCAATGGCGGCCTGAATGGCCACGTCGAACTGCTGGCGCGGAATCAGTTCCTTCAACTTCTCGCACATTTTGCGGCCAAGGTCGTAGGCGTGGTCGGCGTGAATGAGCGACGACAGCGCGTCGACACCCTCGCCGTTGAGCAGAATATCGAGTTTCACAAGATTGGCGCGCCCGTATCCGCTGGGGTGGTAGTCGAACGACGCGTAACCCTTTGATATACTTTTCAGTTTATCGTAAAAATCGAACACAATTTCCGACAGCGGCATATCAAACGTTACCTCAACGCGGTTGCCCGTCACGTAGGTCTGGTTCTTGAGCACGCCGCGCTTGTCGATGCAGAGTTTCATAATGCTGCCGATGTAGTCCACGTTCGAGATTATCTGCGCGTTGATGTACGGTTCCTCAATATAGTCGATGGTGTTCACCGCAGGCAGCCCCGACGGGTTGTGCACCTCAAGTGTCTCGCCTTTTTTGGTGTGGCAGATGAACGAAACGTTGGGCACCGTGGTGATGACGTCCATATTGAACTCGCGGTCGAGCCGTTCCTGAATGATTTCCATATGCAGCAGGCCAAGGAATCCGCAACGGAAGCCGAAGCCCAGAGCCGCCGATGATTCGGGTTGGAACGTCAATGAAGCGTCGTTCAGTTGCAGTTTCTCGAGCGATGCGCGAAGGTCCTCATACTCGTCGGCCACCACAGGATAGACGCCCGCAAAAACCATTGGCTTCACCTCTTCGAAACCCTCGATGGCTGTGGCGCACGGACGGTCGACGTGTGTGATGGTGTCGCCCACCTTCACCTCGCGCGACGTCTTGATGCCCGATATTATGTAGCCCACGTCGCCCGTGTGCAGCACCTTCCGCGGTTCGCGGTCGAGCCTAAGAACGCCCACCTCGTCGGCGTTGTACTGCTTGCCCGTGTTCACAAATTTCACAAAATCGCCAGTCGCAATCTCGCCGTTCACAATCTTGAAGTAGGCGATGATGCCGCGGAACGAGTTGAAGACCGAGTCGAAAATCAGAGCCTGCAGCGGCGCCTGCGGGTCGCCCTTCGGCGGCGGAATCACCTGCACAATGCGCTCAAGAATCTTATCCACGCCCTCGCCCGTCTTGCCGCTGGCCGCAAGAATGTCGTCGCGGTCGCAGCCGATAAGGTCCACAATCTGGTCCTTCACCTCTTCGGGCATAGCGTTCGGCAGGTCGATTTTATTGATGACGGGGATTATCTCAAGATTATGCTCAATGGCAAGATAAAGGTTCGAAATGGTCTGAGCCTGAATACCTTGCGTGGCGTCGACAATGAGCAGCGCACCCTCGCAGGCGGCAATCGAGCGCGAAACCTCGTACGAGAAATCGACGTGCCCTGGGGTGTCAATCAGGTTCAGCACGTATTTCTTGCCCTCGTACATATAATCCATTTGGATGGCGTGGCTCTTGATGGTGATGCCGCGCTCGCGTTCAAGATCCATATCATCGAGCACCTGGTCCTGCGCCTGCCGCTCGTTGACGGTGCCCGTATACTGAAGCAGACGGTCGGCCAGCGTGCTTTTGCCGTGGTCGATGTGCGCTATGATGCAGAAATTGCGGATGTTGTCCATTTGCAGATTTTTAGGGTGCAAAGATAATTATTTTAAGGATTGACGGATGGGGGGGGCGTGAAGGATTGAAGGATTGAATGAGAGAAGGATTGAACTGAAAGGGTAAGAAGGTTAAGGGTTAGAAGTTTAGTTGCCGCGCAGTTGAGTTTCATTTTATTCCGATTTATCCGACTCTCGGCCAATTTCACCCACAAAAACCCGAAAAACAAACACCAACACCTATTGCCCGATACCCGAATTTTGCTGATATTGTACCCGTTAAAAAATATCGGTTATGAAAAAAGCATTATTCATTGGCGGCACAGGCACCATTAGCACGGCCATAACCAGGCGGCTGTCGGAAACTGAAGATTGGGAATTGTATGTCTTGAACCGCGGCAACCGCAACAGTGTTCTGCCGAAAAATGTCCGCTCAATTGTGGTGAGCGACGTGAACAACGAGGCCGAAGTGGCCGCCAAACTGGCAGAGATGTCGTTCGACTGCGTGTGCGACTTCATTTGCTTCGAGCCGCAGCAGATTGAGCGCGACTATCGGCTTTTCCGCAACCGCACGCGGCAGTTTATGGTTATCAGTTCGGCTTCAGCCTACCAGAAACCGCTTGCAAACTATCTGATAACCGAGAGCACGCCGCTCGCAAACCCTTACTGGCTGTACTCCCGCAACAAAATAGCGATTGAAGATTTTCTGATGCGCAAATATCGCGACGAGCGCTTCCCCATAACCATTATCCGCCCGAGCCATACCTACGACGAGCGCTCGGTTCCGCTTGGCGTTCACGGTCGCAACGGCAGTTGGCAGGTCATAAAGCGGATGCTCGACGGCAAGCCCGTCATTCTGCACGGCGACGGCACCTCGCTCTGGACCTTCACCCACAATAGCGATTTCGCAAAGGGATTCGTCGGGCTGATGGGCAACGCGCACGCCATTGGCGAGGTGTTCCAGATAACCTCCGACGAGACCGTTACGTGGAACCAGGCCTATCAAACCATTGCCGACTGCCTCGGCGTCGAGTTCAAACCATATTATGTGGCTTCCGATTTTCTGGCAGCCGTCAGCGACTACGATTTCACTGGAAGCCTGCTTGGCGACAAAGCCAATTCAGTTGTGTTCGACAACAGCAAACTGAAACGCGCCGTTCCCGACTTCCGCGCCATCGTCCGCTTCGACCAGGGCGTGCGCCGAACCATTGAGTTTGTGCTCTCGCACCCCGAGTATCAAATTGAGGACCAAGAGTTTGACGCTTGGTGCGATAATGTTATTGCAACATTGGAGCAGGCGAAGAAAGCGATTGTAAAAGGAGGATGAGGACGAAAAAGAAGGGGAATAGTTCTTCCCTTTCAATCCTTCACGCATTCAATCCTTCAATCAATGCGCTTCCAGCCAGTTCTTTCCAATTCCCACCTCTGCAGTCAGCGGAATGCTCAGGCTGATGGCTGATTCCATCTCGTTTTTCACCAGTTGGCTTAGAGCCTCGGTCTCGCCAGGGGCCACATCGAACACAAGTTCGTCGTGAACCTGCATCACCATTGCCGATTTCAGGCCCTGCTCGGCCATTTTGCGGTGGATGTTTATCATCGCAATCTTGATGATGTCGGCGGCAGTGCCCTGGATGGGCGCGTTGATGGCGTTCCGCTCGGCGGCGCTGCGCACAAGGCTGTTAGCCGACTGCAAGTCGGGCAGATAGCGGCGGCGATGGCAGAGCGTTTCGGTGTAGCCCACGTTTCGCGCTGTGGCGATGCTCTTGTCCATATACTCCTTCACGCCTGGGAAACTGGCGAAATAGTTGTCGATAATCTCCTTCGCCTCCGACACTTTGATGCCCGTGTTCTGCGCCAGCCCGAACGACGAGATGCCATAGATGATGCCGAAATTGGCGCTCTTGGCCTTGCGCCGCTGCTCGCGCGTGACGCTCTCTACTGGCTCGTGGAAAAGCCGTGCCGCGGTGGCCGCGTGAATGTCCTGATTGGCGCGGAAAGCCTCAATCATGGCCGCGTCCTGACTCAGATGAGCCATCAACCGCAACTCAATCTGCGAGTAGTCGGCGGCCATAATGCAGCCGTCGGCGTGGGTGGGCACAAACGCCATCCGCACCTTGCGTCCCTGCTCCTCGCGCACGGGAATGTTCTGCAGGTTGGGATTTGTCGAACTCAGGCGGCCAGTGGCTGTAATAGTCTGATTATAAGATGTATGTATTCTCCCGGTTTTGCTGTGAACCATCTGCGGAAGCGCCTCAACATAGGTTGAAAGCAGTTTTTTGAGCGAACGGTACTCCAGAATCATCGGCACAATGGGGTGCTTGTCGGCGATTTTTTCGAGCACGTCCTCGGCCGTCGAGTACTGCTTGGTCTTGGTTTTGGCGGCCCCGCCGATTTTCAGCCGTTCAAACAGAATCTCGCCCAACTGTTTCGGCGACGAGATGTTGAACACCATCCCCGCCTCGGTGTGGATTTTCTGCTCCACATCGGCAATGGCGGCGCGCAACTCCACGGCGTAGGCGTTCAGCGCGGCGGTGTCGATTTTCACGCCCGTCCACTCCATATCGGCCAGCACGCTGATGAGCGGCGTCTCAATGTTGAAGAACAATTCAATCATATCCGACTTGCGCAATTCGGCCTCCAGCAAGGGTTTCAGGCGGAAGGCGATGTCGGCGTCCTCGCAGGCGTAGTCGCGCAGCAGGCCGATTTCAACGTTGCGCATTGTGGTTTGCGCGCTTCCGCGACGGCCAATCAGTTCTTCGGTTTTTATTGTGCTGTATTTCAGATACGATTCGGCCAGCAAATCAAGGTTGTGGCGCTGCTCGGGCTGGATGAGATAGTGCGCCACCATTGTGTCGAACAGGCGGCCGCGCACCTCAACGCCGTAGTTTTTCAGCACCAGAATGTCGTATTTCAGATTCTGCCCAATTTTGGCGATGTTCTCATTGCTGAAGAAAGGTTTGAATCTATCGACAACTGCCTGAGCGTCAGCCTGATTCTCGGGCACGGGCACCAGCCAGCCGCTCTTTTCCTTTGTGCTGAACGACATTGCCACCAGTTCGGCGCTGTGCACGTCGAGCGATGTAGTTTCTGTGTCGAAGCAAACTTCTTGGCATTCAAGCAGATGGCGCATAAGTTCAGCCTGCTCGTCGGCCGTCTGCGCAATGCGGTAGTCGGGTTTCACATCCTTGATTGTGTCGAGCGTGGGCGCTACGGGCGGGTTGTCAATGTCGAAAAGCGAGCCTTGCCCCGTGCTGTCGGTGCCGAACAATGTGCCTTGCAGCGGATTTACAACCGATTTTGCTGATTGTGAAGCCGTTGGCGATGCCTGACTGAGCGCTCGTGTGAGCATATTGCGGAATTCCAAATCTGCGAACAGAGTTGTTAATTTGTCTTTATCTGGCTCTTCGCGCTTAAATTCCTCGGCATCGAACTCAACGGGCGCCTGCGTGTTGATGGTGGCCAGCACCTTCGAGAGTTCAATCTGACTGCGGAAGTTTACCATATTTTCGCGTTGCTTGCCCTTCAGTTCATCGATGTGCTCGTAGATGCCCTCAATCGAGCCGAAGTCGGTAATCAGTTTCTCGGCACCCTTCGGGCCCACGCCTGGACAGCCAGGGATATTGTCCGAAGTGTCGCCCATAAGTCCAAGCAAATCAATGATATGGTCGGGTGTGACGGCAAATTTCTCCTTCACCTTGGCAGCATCCCAAATCTCAACATCGCCACCCGAACGGCCTGGTTTGTAAACAAATACGCCATCGCGGACAAGTTGCGCGTAATCCTTGTCGGGCGTCATCATATAAACCGTAAACCCTTCGGCCACAGCCTTGTGAGCCAGCGTGCCGATAATGTCGTCAGCCTCAAAACCGTCAACCTGAACCACAGGAATATTCAGCGCGCCAATCACATCTTTGATGAGCGGAATGGCCTGGCGCATATCCTCGGGCATCGCCTCGCGGTTGGCCTTGTACTCGGCGTACATCTCGTGCCTGAAAGTGGGCCCGTGCGGGTCGAAAACCACGCCAATGTGGCTCGGGTTCTCTTTTTGCAGCACCTCGAGAAGCGTGTTGGTAAACCCGAACACCGCCGATGTGTTCACCCCCTTCGAGTTGATTCGCGGACTCTTGATGAAAGCGTAATAGGCCCTGTATGCCAGCGCGTAGGCATCGAGCAGGAAAAGCGTTTTGTCAGCCATTTTGTCTGTTTTTTAGCAGAGCGAAGATAGGATTTTTTTGGGTGAATCGGAGAATCGGTGAACTGTTTAAAGTTTAACTGGTTGAACAAGTTTAAAGTTGGGATTGTAGGAACGCGGCGTGCCACGTCCGCTTTATGTTTACGTTTTCCAACCAACACCTAACACCCAATACCCAACACCAAATTAATTGTTAATTGTTTAACTGGTGAATCGAACGGCGGAAATTTCCGCGCTGAAAGCGCAAAACCGCATAGCCTAAGGCAAGCGCAGCGGCGTTGTTTATCCGATGGACGCCACAGAATACAACGGCACGTTGGTCAGTTGCTGTTGTTGTTTGTAAGGCAGCATCGAGAATCGGACAGCTGTTATTTGCGGGTTGTCTTTCAAAAAGTTGCTCAACGAATTGGCTCTGACGTTTCCTCCTGCCTTAACTTCGATGGGCAACAACTTTGCCTGATGCTGAATTAAGAAATCAATTTCGAGGCGTGAATTATCGGCCTTGTGGTAGAAAATCGGAGCCACGCCACAACTTTTCATCTCTTGCAACACATATTGTTCCGTCATACCACCTTTATACTCGGTAAAAATTTGGTCATCCACAACAACTTGCGCTGCCTCCACATCGGCCATTGCCCCCAAAAGGCCAATGTCGAGCAAATAAAGTTTGAAAGCCACAAGATTCTCGTAAACGGCAAGCGGTAGCGCGGGTTTTGTGCAACTCGGCACTTTGCTGACCAATCCGGCATCGGCCAACCAATTGATTGCCAATTCAAAATCGGCAGCACGAGCTCCTTTTCGAAGCGCACCGAAAATAAACTTGCGATTTTCCTTGAAAAGTTGCGACGGAATTGATTTCCAAACTAATCGGATTCGTGCCACAAGCTCTGTTGGCGCGTGTTTCGAAAAATCGCGGTCGTAACCGTTCAAAATCTCTTTTTGAATTTGCCTGACTTTCTGAAAACCACCAGTTTCAGCGTATTTTGCAACAACTTCGGGCATCCCTCCAACAAAATAATATTGCCGGAGCAAATCAATATACGAATCGTGTAAAAGACTGATAGTCTGAAAGTCATCTCCGCTCAACAATTTGTATTTTTCCGTCTCACCAATTGCCAGTAAAAACTCACCGAAGCTCATTGGGAAAACATCTATTTGGTTCACTTTACCCACCGGGAAGGAAACACCTGCGTGCATTGACAAACCCAATAGCGAGCCAGCCACAGCAATATGGTAGCCTGGAGCTTCCTCGCAGAAATATTTAAGCGACTCGATTGCCAACGGAACATCCTGAACCTCGTCGAGAATTATGAGCGTATCGCCTTCGGTAATATCTGTTTTAGAAATGGCGCTTAACGCCCTGATTATGCGCATCACATCGAAATTGCGGGCGAATATCTCTCTTACTATCGGATTTTGGCGACAAACCACATACGCCTCTTTTTTGTACTCACGACGGGCAAACTCACGCAAAAGCCACGTTTTTCCCACCTGCCTTGCTCCATTCAAAACCAAAGGCTTTCGGTTATTGTCAGACTTCCATTCAATAAGTTTTTGTAAAATAAACCGTTCCATATCGATTTAACATTTTTTAGCACATATTTTTATCGTAAAAATACATTTTTTTGCACATATTTTATGCTATTGACTACATTTTTCTGCATATATTTTTGCAAAGCAGATACATTTTCCCACACGTATTTTTGGCAAAACAAAAGCCGCCCCAAAACCTTGGAACGGATTTAAAATCAATTCGAAACTTCATTCAACCGCCGAAACTCCACCCGAAATCGCCGTGGTAAATCATCTGCCGCGTCATTCCGCCATCGATGCAGATGTTTTCGCCCGAAATGAAGCCGGCTTTGTCCGAGCAAAGGAACAGCACCATATTGGCAATGTCCGCCGGATTGCCCACGCGCCCCACAAGTTGCTGTGTGGCGTCGGGGCCGGTGTAATTCATTGCTTTTGTGTCAATCCAGCCGGGCGAAATGGAGTTTACTCGCACCCGTCCGGCCAGGCTGACGGCAAGAGCGTGGGTGAGAGTGGCAATGCCGCCTTTGGCCGCCGTGTAACTCTCGGTCTGCGGCTGGCTCATACGGTCGCGCGACGACGAGATATTGACCACGGCCGCTCCCTCGGCAAAATGCGGCGCAAACAGTTTGGTCAAGTAGAACGGCGCGGTTACGCCAACGCTCAGCGCATACTGAAACTCCTCAAACGTGCACTCGCCGATGCCCTTCATCAGCGGGGCGGCGTTGTTTATCAGAAAATCGACGCGCCCGTATTGCCCAACAACGCTTTGCGCGAAACGCTCGAGCGTGGGCTTGTCCGACAGGTCGCCAATAAAATGGTCACCCTCCTGGCAGTCGATTATGCAGACGCTGGCGCCGGCGCGCCGGAACTCGTCGGCTATGCAGCGGCCAATGCCTTGCGCCCCGCCCGTAACAACGGCCACTTTACCCTCGAAATTGTACATTTTCAGCGAGTTGACGTATTAAAAGAGCTTAACAATCTCGTCAAGATTCCTGTGCTGCGGCTGGCGCGGCTCACCACTGCGATAACCCAACGAAATGACGGCCGTAATTGTCTCGTTTTCAGGTATTCCGAACAGGCGGCGCAGAGCATCGCTGTCGCGCATACCCATAATCAGCGTGTCGAAACCCATTGCGCGGGCCTTCAAAACAAGGTAGGCATTGGCCAGGCCGTTGTCGTAGGCGCCCCACTGGTCGCCCAACTCGTTGGCCGGATTTTCACGGAAGAAGCCCGATTTGCCGCGCTCGAAGGTCGAGATAATGAGCACCGGCGCGCCCTCAACATTGCGGCGGTTGCCGCCAATGTAGTTCTTCACCGAATCGACCATTGCGGCGCTCTGTGCCACGTAGTATTTAGTGGGCTGCTGGTTTGCCCACGACGGCGCTTCCTGAGCGCTTGCAAGCAACTCGCGCACCTCGGCCTCGCTGATGGTTTTGGTGGCATCGTAGCTGCGCACGCTACGGCGCGTCTTAATCACATCGTCGAACGACACCGAGCCTGACGTCTGGCCATTGTTGCAGCAGCCCGCCATTGCGGCCGCAAGTACAACTGTAAATAAAATTTTACGCATAAAACACTGATGGACTTCTGGTTAACGATTCAATGCTGTTTTGCCGCTTTCGCGAAGTCCGGAACAAAACCGGCAGCAACAACGTGCTAAAAATAGTTATTGCAACGTAATAACCGCTTGATTTTTGGCGGTTTCCGCAAGCCGATTGCCGATTTTTAAGGCGGAAACGTAGATAACCGCCGTTAGCTGTTGATGAGCTGCATTTCAATCTCGTCGATGTAGCCGCTGGCGGCACGCAGCCACTCGGCGCGCAATCCGCACTGACGGAACCCGGCCTTCTCAAAAATATGCAGGCTGGCCGCATTGTCGGCGGCAACAGAGCAGTAGAGCTGGTGAAGGTGCAGAAAATCAAACGCGTAGCCGATAATCAGTTGCAGGCTTTCGCTGGCGAATCCGTGGCCGCGGTTCTCGTCGCCCACAACCACAATGCCCACCGACGCCCGAAGGTGATATGGGTCGAAATCGAACAAATCGATTGCGCCAACAGGCTCATTGCCAGTATCTTTACGGCAGACAATCAGCCGCAGCTGCCTGGCGGTGTAAATGTCGGCTTGAGCGTCCTCAATATACTGCTTGAGCGTGAAACGCGAGTAGGGTGCGGTGGTGGTGCCGTAGCGCCAGACGCTGGTGTCGTTCTCGCACCGGTACAGAAAGTCGAGGTCGTCAGGTTCGACGGCTCGAAGCAATATGTTGCTGCCCTCGAGCATCGGCCTACTTGAACTTGTCGGCGTTCACCACAAAGGCGTCAACAAAGCCCTTGTTCAGCACATCGTCGAGCGCCTGCTTGGCCGATGTTTTGCCGATGTATTCGCCCCACGTGTAGCGGTAGTAGCCGTCGGCGCCCAGGTGCTCCTCAACATCGAACAATCCGCGGAAGCGCGATTTGGCGACGGGCTGCTTGGTGGCCATCAGCTGAATGGTGTAGGTGTTCACGTCGGGGTCGGCCATCTTCGATTTGTAGAAGTTGCTGCCCTTCTGTATCAGCTGGTTATACTCCAGACTGCTGATGATTCGCGCGTCTGGGAAACCGGCATCAACAACCTCGCCCATCATCTGCACAGCCTGGCCCTGGTGTGTGAACAGGCCCACGGTGTACATATACTGCCCGTCGGCTTCGAAAATCCATACGTTGTTGATGGATTTGAACTTGGCCGGCGCAAGCGGTTTCTGCGACTCGGTTATCCAGATGGTGTAAGTGAGCTGTTTTTTGTATTTCAGCTCGTCGGGAACGTAGATGCCCTCGACGGTGATGTTGGCGTTGGTGGGGTTCAGCACGTTCATATCAACGCGGCGGTTCAGAGCGCGGCCCTCAGGGTTGTCGCTGCCGTCGGGGTTCTGGTTGATGGCAATGAAGTTGGTCTTGCCCAGACCTTTGGCAACCAGCCGGCTCTCAGATATTCCCTTCTTTGTCAGATAGTTGACCACTTCGCGAGCACGCATAACCGACAGGCGCAGGTTGTAGTCGTCGGTTCCAAGGTCGTCGGTGTTGCCAGTAACCTCAAGCTTCAGGTCGGGATTGGCCTGCATCAGAGCTGCAATGCGCTCAATCTCAATCTCAGCGTCGCGGTTGAGGCGGGCGCTGTTGTCGTCGAATAGAATGCTCTTGATGGAGTAGTACTCGCCGGTGCTCACTGCCTTCGGCACCATATTGATTGCGGTGTTCACCTCGGGGTTCAGCTCATATTCCGACACGTAGATGTAGGCGTCGGCCGGTTCGTAGCCATCGCCGTAAGCGGTAATCTTGTAGCTGCCCGGCTTGATGACGGTGGCAAACTGCCCGGTGGCGGCGTTGGGGCTCAGCGAGGCGATAACCTGACCGCTGGCATCGGCCACGTGCAGATAGAACGAGCTGTTGAGCTCCTTGTTGTCCTGTAAAGTCAGGCGGCCGGTGAGCTTGTACTCGCTCGGGTAGGTCGGAGTGTAGGTTTCAACCGCCGGCTCGGGTGTGTAGGCTGTTTCGTCTGGTGTCTCCGTCTCGGTTGCAACCGGTGTTTCGGCAATAACCGGCGCCGGGGTGTAAGTTGGCTTGTAAGGAGGCGATAAGCGACGCATCTCTTTTGCGCCACCACCTTCAGGCACGCGATCCATGTAGCCGACAGAACCATCGCCAATCGGATTGTAAAACATATCGTCGAAAGGTGTGCTGATGGGATAACCGAGGTTCTGCGGCGTGCTCCAGGTACCGTTATTGTCGCAGACACTCTTGAACACATCGAAGCCGCCCATTGTTGAATGTGCTTCGGAAATGAAATAGAGAGTTTCGTCGTCATCGGCCAGAAAGGCTGCATCTTCGTCGAAAGGTGTGTTGATTATGTACGACAATGCCACTGGCACTCCCCAGTTGCCGTTGTTATCGAGCAGCGAGCGGTAGATGTCTTTTCCGCCCTGTCCGCCCGGACGGTCGCTCACAAAGAACAAAGTCTTGCCGTCACGTGAGAGGCTTCCGTGGGTCTCATTGTATTTCGAATCGATGTTTTTCGAAAATTTCTTGATTTCTGACCATTTGCCGTTTTCCATTTTTGAGTAGTAGATGTTGCCGTTACCGAAGTCGTCGCGGTAGAGGATCATCATATCGCCATGATACGACAATGAGGCGGTGGAGAAATTGCCGTCAGAGGCGATGTCGTATGTAATATCGACGGGCGCGGACCACTGGCCGTTGTCATTTTTTGTCGAGTAGAAAATCAGTTCGAAATAGTCCTCGGTGCCCGAGTGCGGGTCGCGTACTTTCTGGTATGATGTGAAGACAACAGATTTCTCGTCACCCGCAACAGCAGGGAAGTAGCATTCGGCGTCGAGCGCAAACTCAGGTTTTACAGATTCGATGTTTATCGGCGAGTTCATCATCTTCTCAGCATTTTTGCATGATTCTATCTGCAATGCCAGAAAATCTTGGTAGTAAATATCTGAAGCACTTAGTTTTGCGCGGAATTCGCGGTATGCGTCAATGGCTTTGGTGTATTGCCCCGCCAAACGATAGGCTTTGCCAAGGTAGAACCACGCCTCCTCAGGAGCGGCAGTCTCTTTGTAGTTGCCGTCGCGATAGGTTGGACTTGTGCTTGCCACAGCTTTCTCGAGGTAAGGAATAGCGTTCTCCACCTGATTGTCCAGATTCATATAGCATATGCCCATGTTGAAGGCCACATTTGCGTTGAGCCAGCCTTTGTTTTCAATGAGAACATATTTTTTCAGAGCCTCCTGGTAGTCTTCGTACAACATTTGTTCCTGCGCTTG
>CAMHPA010000005.1 GCA_946186925.1 uncultured Bacteroidota bacterium
GTTGTAACGCCCGTCATCGATGCGCTTCATAGCGTGCAAAACACGGCGCTGCACAGGTTTCAGGCCATCGTCGATGTGCGGAACGGCACGGTCCAGAATCACGTACGAAGCGTAATCAAGGAACCAGTTCTGATACATACCCGTAACGCTCGAGATGTCGGTCAGGTCGTTGGCAAGTCCGCTGAACGGCTTCACGTCCTCAACATCGAATACTTCCTCGCCTTCAACATCCTCGGGCTGATTCTCGTCGCTATTAAATTCTTCTGAATCAATTTCTTCCGAAGCCGATTCCTGATTCTCGTTCAGTTCCTCGTTTTCAGAATCCATTGGTGTCTTGTCGTCAAATTCGTCTGACATATTCTATGCTTATTATTTTTCCTCTTCAACCAAATCCTCTTCAATTCGCAGATTATCAATGATAAACTGTTGGCGCTGCGGTGTGTTTTTGCCCATATAGTACGATAGCAAGTTGGCAATGCTATCGCCTTTCTTCACGTTCACTGCATCGAGCCGTATGTCTTTGCCAATGAAGAATTTAAACTCATCGGCCGAAATCTCGCCCAAACCTTTGAATCGTGTTATCTCTGCCGTCGAGCCGATTTCTTTTGCCGCCGCGTCGCGCTCAGCCTCGCTGTAGCAGTATTTCGTCACCTTCTTGTTGCGCACGCGGAAGAGCGGCGTCTGCAAAATATAGACGTGGTTCTTGCGAATCAAATCGGGAAAGAATTGCAGGAAGAAAGTGATGATTAACAGGCGGATATGCATTCCGTCGACATCGGCATCGGTGGCGATTATCACCTTGTTGTAGCGAAGGTCGTCAAGGCTTTCCTCGATGTTGAGCGCAGCCTGCAGATTATTGAACTCTTCGTGCTCATACACAACCTTTTTGGTCATTCCGTAGCAGTTGAGCGGCTTACCGCGAAGGCTGAAAACCGCCTGAGTCTCAACGTTTCGGCTCTTGGTGATGGAACCCGACGCCGAATCGCCCTCGGTGATGAAAATCGATGACTCATAGCGCAAATCCACCTTTTCCTCAACGTCTGACTTCTCGGTAACGCCTTTCGGATAGGTTACCTTGCTGTCGTTCAGGTGAATACGACAGTCGCGCAGTTTGTCGTTATGCAGATTGACTTTTTTGGCTAAATCGCGCGCTTTTTTCTGCACACCCGACATCAGTTTGCGTTCTTTTTCAGCGTCTTGTATCTTCTTTAACAGGATGTTGGCCGTGTCGGGATTCTTGTGCAGGAAATCGTCAACTTCTTTCTTGATGAAATCGCCCACGAACTTGTTCACACTCACGCCGCTCAACTCGTACGGGTGGCCGTCGCTGTCCTTGTCGGGCGCCATATTGGCCGAGCCGAGTTTCACCTTGGTCTGACTCTCGAACGTCGGCTCGATGACGTTGATGGCGATGGTTGCCACAATGCCGCCGCGAATGTCAGAGAGTTCGAAATTCTTCTGATAAAAATCTTTTATTGTGCGCGAAAGATGCTCACGCAGAGCACTTTGGTGCGTTCCACCCTGCGTGGTGTACTGTCCGTTGACAAACGAATAATAATCCTCGCCGTATTGGTCGATGTGGGTGAAGGCGATTTCAATGTCGTCGCCTTTCAGGTGGACAATCGGATAGAGCGGCTCTTCGCTGTTGCGCTCTTGCAGCAAATCGAGCAAGCCGTTGCGCGACACAAACTTCTGCCCGTTGAAAACCAGCGTCAGACCAGTGTTCAGGTAGGTATAGTTGCGCAACATTGTCTCAATGTAGTCGGTGTTGAAGTTGTATGGCCCGAATACCGACTCGTCGGGCGTGAACTGCACCTTGGTGCCGTTGCGCTCGGTGGTGGGCTGCAAATCGTACTCTTTAATGAGTTTACCCGCTTCAAAATCAGCCTGTTTAACCATTCCGTCGCGGAACGACCAAACCGAAAACTTCGACGACAGCGCATTGACGGCCTTTGTGCCCACGCCGTTCAGACCAACCGATTTTTGGAACGATTTGGTGTCATACTTCGCGCCAGTATTCATAATGGAAACGGCAGCCACCATCTTGCCTTGCGGAATGCCGCGGCCATAGTCGCGCACGGTGAGCGTGTGGTCCTCGAGTCGGATGTCGATAGTTGACCCGAACTTCATTCTAAACTCGTCTATCGAGTTGTCAATCACCTCTTTGAGTAGTACATAAATACCGTCGTCGGCGCTGCTGCCGTCGCCCAGTTTACCAATGTACATACCAGGCCGCAACCGCACGTGTTCAAGGCCTTCGAGCGTTTTAATGTTGTCGTCGCCGTAATCGCTACCCACAATGCCGTTCAAAGCATTGTTATCGTCACTGATTGCCATATTATGGTGTATTCTTAAAGAAAATTTCGCCAAATATAGAAATTTGAGTTTGGGAGGATTTGACGATTTTTCAACAATGGACGGTTGAAAGCAGATATGGGTATTGCGGTATTTTATGAAGAAGTAATTAATGTCGGATTTGAACTGCGCGCGATTCACCCTTCATCAGCGCATTTTTCCGTTGAAAGGCTCAATGTATCGGGATTAAGCCGTATAGATGATAATCTCCAACGTATTTGTGTTTCAATTGATTGAAAAAGGTATATTTTACATTTATTTGATATAAAATAATTTGCATAAGATTTGCAACCGATTGCAATACAAATTGCTACGATTTGTTCGGACGCAATTATCTGAAATTGCAAACGAAATATCCAGAATTGCAAGACGCACCATCCCATCCACAATAGTTTTATAGCTATCTAATTTAAATTATTATGAATACTAAAATTATTGCAACAATGCTGCTCGGAAGTCTTGCATTGGCTTCGAGCGCACAACAAGTTTCAGATTCGACGGCAGCAATTCCGTTAGTCTATCCGATGGAGAACACAGGCATGTTATTTGAAAAACCTGCAATTCTTACAGCCGACCAAATGGAAAGCTGCGCAACTTTACCCGACCCTTTTGCCTGGTCTGACGGTTCTGGCCGCTCAGAAGAGTTTGCCGATTGGGCAAAACGCCGCAATGAGATCAAGAGCGAGGTCGAATATTATGAAATAGGTGTCAAGCCTGATGTGGACCGTGACCAAGTCGACGCTAACTATGTGGTTACCTACTACGAAAAGGATACTGCGATACGGGAGTTTTCTTGGGCGACATGGAGTTTCGACACTGTGTACCACAAAAAAGGCGAACTTAAATCTTCTAATCTTGAGGTTTTTGTTACCGTAAACGATTCAACAGCACGCCTGACATCAAGTATAACCATACCTGAAGGCGATGGACCGTTCCCGGTATTCATCAGCCTGGGCGGCTCGGGTTTTGCCGGCGATTTCCCCGGTTGCATCCAATTGAGTTTCAATACTGACCAAGTGGCCACATATGGAAGCTCAAGTGCCCGATATGACGGCGACATTTCCAAACAGAAAGATCAATTTAACTCACTTTATCCAGAACTATATGGCAACGGCAACTACAGCAAATGGGCCTGGGGTGTGAGCCGTTTGATTGACGGTCTGGAAATTGCCAATGAAAAAGGGCAACTGAAAGCTGATATAGCGCACATAGCGCTTAGCGGATGCTCGTATGCCGGCAAAATGGCCATGTTCTGCGGCGCATTCGATGAGCGCGTTGCTCTTACCATAGCCCAGGAACCTGGTGGCGGCGGCGCAAGCGCATGGCGTACCATCGATTATGTTAATAAGAACAACGTAATGAAAAAACGCAGCGACGGTGTTGAAGGTCTCGGCAACACTAACTACTCTTGGTTTATGGCCAGCCTCCAAAAATTCAACGGTAAGGCCGACCTTCTTCCACACGACCACCACGAGATTCTGGCGATGTGCGCCCCACGTGCACTGTTAGTACTCGGCAACACTGACATGGAGTGGCTTTGCGACTACTCGACTTACATCACTTGCCGCGCCGCCGAAAAAGTGTACGAGACATTCGGCATTGAGGACCGCTTCGGATTTGTTATTGACGGCGGACACGACCACTGCTCGGCAACAACCGCTGAAAGAAACGCTGTTAAAGCTTTTGCCGCCAAATTCATCTTTGGCGATACCACATCCAACACGCTTATCCGCACGGCCCTCAACGGCAGCCAATACGACATTGAGGACGCCGACTACGAAAGTTGGATTGAAGAATGGAAACCTGCCGACCCGAATCGTCCGAGTATCAGCATTGTAGAACCAACCTCCAGCACAACTTACAGAGCTGAAGATGCACCTGAATCTGTCAAATTTAAAGCGCAGGTTGAAGACAAAAACAATGATGTTGCAAAAGTTGAATTCTTTGTGAACGGCACTGTGGCAAAAACTGTGACAGCCGCTCCGTACGAATTTGAACTGAAACTTACCGAACCTGGCGACTACAACGTTTATGCAATTGTAACCGATGCCACCAATTTATATAAGAGGTCGGGAACAATCTCAATTGTAGTAAAAACCCCCGAGGTAGGCGTCAAGCGCACCCCTGCCGCTCCAAAAATCGACGGCTTACTCGACGATGTTTGGACCAATGTCGAAAAACTATATGCTAAAAATGTGGTTCAAGGTTCATTTGACGATGAGGAAGATTTAAGCGGCCACGTCCAACTGCTGTGGGATGACACTTACATATACGCATTTGCAACCGTTGTCGACAATGAACTTAAAAACGACAGTGGCTCTGATGTTTACAAAGATGACAACATTGAGTTGTACTTCGACTGCAACAACTCGAAGGGCGGCTCTTACGACTCCGACGATGTTCAATTCTCGTTCAACTATGGTAGCACAAGCATATATACCAAATCAGGTTCGGGCGACAACCAATATTCCACTGAAGGAATCGAATTTGTGATAGACGAAAACCGTGATGGTTACAATGTTGAAGTTGCAATTCCCTGGGCTACAATCAAGTGCGAACAACCCAAGGATGGATTGAAGATAGGATTCGAATTTATGATTGATGACGACGATGATGGCGGCGACCGCGATGGCAAGCTCGCTTGGAACTCAACCGAAGATAATGCTTGGCAGAGCGCATTTTCGTTTGGAACCATCACAATTGTGAACGATGTTGTCAATACCGCTATTGGTGAAGAATTGAAACAGCTGGCTTCGCTATACCCGAGTCCGGCAACTGATTTTGTATTCGTAAACGGATTTGAAGGTGATTTCAATTATGAAGTTTTTGATGTATACGGAATAGTAAAAGCTGCGGGTACGGCCAGCAAACGCATCAGCGTGGCAACACTACCCAAAGGCCTCTACATTGTTCGAATCAAAGATGGAATTTTGACTCGCAACTTGCGGTTTGTTAAAGAATAACACTGTTACTCTATAATTGGGAAAGTCGCTTTCGGTTGCCGGAAGCGGCTTTCTTTTTGAACACAAAAAAACGGAACCTTGCGGCTCCGTTTTTCTGACAATCAACGTTTTATAATCGATTAAATAATCTTCTCAAGTTTCGATACGTTGCGGTCAATATCCTCTTGCGGCAACTCGAAGTTGGTCAGGTCGCCGGCCAGATATTGGTCGTAAGCGGTCATATCGATGAGTCCGTGTCCCGAAAGGTTGAACAGAATGGTCTTCTGCTTGCCTTCTTCTTTGCATTTGTTGGCCTCGCGAATGGTGGCGGCGATTGCGTGCGCCGACTCTGGTGCGGGAATGATGCCCTCAACCTGTGCAAACAACGTTGCTGCCTGGAACGACTCAAGTTGCGGAATATCAACACCTTTCATCATACCGTCTTTAAGCAGCTGGCTCACAATGGTTCCGGCGCCGTGATAGCGCAAACCGCCTGCGTGAATGTGAGCCGGTGCAAAATCGTGGCCCAGAGTGAACATCGGCAGCAGCGGTGTGTAGCCGGCTTCGTCGCCAAAATCGTACTGGAACACGCCGCGCGTCAGTTTCGGGCACGATGAAGGTTCGGCGGCGATAAACTCTGTAGTCTTGCCATCGACAAGGTTGTGGCGCATAAACGGGAACGAAATTCCACTGAAGTTTGAGCCACCACCGAAGCAGCCAATCACCATATCGGGATACTCGCCTGCCATAGCCATCTGTTTTTCGGCCTCAAGACCGATAACTGTCTGATGCAGAGAGACGTGGTTCAGAACGCTGCCGAGAACATATTTGCAGTTCGGGGTTTGCATTGCTAGTTCAACAGCCTCCGAGATGGCCGTTCCAAGGCTTCCCTGATAAGTCGGGTTGGCGGTCAGAATGTTCTTTCCCGCACGCGTGCCCATTGATGGCGATGCAATCACCTGTGCGCCATAAGTTTGCATAATCAGTCGGCGATATGGTTTTTGGTTGTAGCTCACCTTCACCATAAACACAGCCAAATCGAGTCCGAAGACTTTGGCGGCATACGACAGAGCCGCACCCCACTGACCTGCGCCTGTCTCGGTGGTGATGTTGGTCACGCCTTCTTTCTTGCAGTAGTAAGCCTGCGCCAGAGCCGAATTCAGCTTGTGCGAACCCACAGGGCTGACACTCTCGTTCTTGAAGTAGATGTGCGCGGGGGTGTCGAGCGCTTTCTCAAGACCATAGGCGCGCACCAGCGGTGTCGAACGGTAGTTTTTGTACTGATTGCGCACCTCCTCCGGGATGTCAATCCAGCGGTCGGTGGTGTTCAGCTCCTGCTCCGAGCAGGCGCGGTTGAACAGTCCCGACATCTCGTCGACCGTGAGCGGCTTGCGAGTTCCCGGGTTAAGCATCGGCAGCGGCTTGTTTTTCATATCGGCCACAATATTGTACCATTGTGTTGGTATCTCGTTCTCCGTCAGGAAGAACCTCTTTTGTTTTTCCATTTTTTGATAGTTTTTAATTGATGTTTAAATGTACCTTCAGAATATTAAAAAAGCCCGCAAGTGGAGTGCTTACGGGCTTAAATCTTACAACAAACCGACGGGCTAATCCTCCACTTTAATTTCGGACTGGCGCCACCACCATTGTTTGCTGTTCAAATTGTTTACGTTGTTCATTTTTTTTCTTGTCAAAACGTTGCGAAGTAAAAATTTTTTTTGTGAAAGTGCAAGCGTTTTCTTGAGATTGTGTTTCAATAAAATGTGTCACACTGTTCACACCACAAACTGCATAATCTCTCGTGCCAGAACCGAGTACAGTCCGCCAAGCACCATTACTATTTTAATAAGTGTGCTGATGCGCTTGTAATGCTTCACCTCGCTTGCGCGGATGGTCATAAATGCGGCGGCGCAGGCGGGGGCAATCAGAAGGGCGGCAATGTAGATAAGTGTCAGAAAATCGTGCAGAAACAGCTGGTAAACGGCCAACAGGCAGGCTATCATAAGCAGAAAGAGCGACACAACAACAATCTTCGATATTCGCATACCGAAGTGGATGGGGAGCGTGTCGCAGCCGCAGTAGCAGTCGCCTTCAACGTCCTCCATATCTTTCACAATCTCACGGATAAGGTTGGTGAGGAAGGCGAAAAATGCGAATCCTGCGGTCCAATATAATATTGGTTTGAAAGTCAGACCGTTGGCGATTATGCTGAATCCGTATGCGCGGGTCAGTTCGGCGCACTCAAAAATGCCTTCTTGTATTGGTATTGAGGCGGTTACTAGTGCAACAACAATGTTGCCGACAAGCAGTTGCTTTTTGTAAGTGGTTGAATATAACCAATATAATCCTGAAATCATCAGGTAGAAAAGAAGTATCGATATTCGGCCGAAATGCCACGCAAATACCGCCGCAAGCAAAATGGCCGCCGCGTTGAGTGCGGAGTGGTAGATTATGGCGTGCCGGCGCGGCAGCGTACGGTCCACAATCACCTTGTCGGGACGGTTGATGGTGTCAATCCGGCGGTCGAAATAGTCGTTGATTACATATCCGGCGGCGCCTTGCAGCACATTAATCAGTATCAGAATGGTGAAGTAAAAGCCTGACAATTGCAAAGATACAACTTCGCCAAGCTGAATCGAATACTGATAGTCGAGTATCGGCTTGATGATGCAGTAGCGCATCAGAATCATTGTGAACGGCACAATCAGCAGGTTCGGCCATCGTATTATCGACAGATATTTGTACATAGTGCGCCTGTTTTTTTACAGAAAATTCTCTGTCTCAAAATTCACCCATCGGCCCTGGGCGCGCAAAACCTGCTCAATCACATCGCGCACGCAGCCGTGGCCGCCGTTGAGGTCCGACACGTATTTCACAAACGGTTTGATGTCGTTCACGGCGTCGGCGGGGCAGGTGGGCACACCGGCGCGTTTCAGAATGGGGTAATCGGGCACGTCGTCGCCCATATAGAGCACGTCGTCGTCGGTCAGGTTGTGGCGTTTCAGAAAATCGTCGAAGGCCGGAACTTTTGCCAGGCTGCCGATGTAGAGGTCGGTGAGGCCGAGGCTCTCAAAGCGTTTCACTACTCCGGCGTTGTTCTTGCCCGCACTGATGATGGCGATGGGGTAGCCCTGCTCGTGGGCGAATCGCAGCGCAAAGCCGTCGCGGGTGTTCGACTGGCGCACCTGCTGGCCGTCGGCCAGACAAATCATTGTGGCGTCGGTGCAGACACCGTCAATATCGAAGGCAAACGCCTTCACTTTCATCAAATCTTCCTTGAAATTTGCCATTTGTGTAAATTTTTGATTTTCTGGCAAATGCAGTCGAATCAGTTGCCTTTCGGCTTGTATCTGCCTTGAATCCTTTCCGACACAAAACTATACAATTTTTGCAACTCAGAGTCGGGCAGCGATTGCATTTGGCGGTTCATAACCTTTGAGTCGCCACGGCGGGCCGGGCCGGTTTGTGCTGCCACAGGGCCGAGTTCGGCGGCTTTGACGGCCGTTTCGGCAATCAGCTCACGCATAATATCAAATGGTATGTTGCTGTTTTTCAGGATGGTTTCGGCCTCGGCATACATACTGTTGGCAAAGTTGCTGGCAAACACTGCGGCAATGTGCAGTTGGGCGCGTTGCGCGGTTGTCATCGGGCGCACGTTGTTGCTCAAAGTGCGGGCGAGTGTGGCAAGCGTTTCGGCCGTTTGCCCGCTGTTGCCCTCAATGCAGAATGGCACGCGGCTGACATCGATTTTCCGGCTTTTGCTGAACGACTGCAGCGGATAAAGCACTCCGTGGCTGCTGAAACGGCTCAGCACGCTCATCGGAACGCTTCCGGCAGTGTGTGCCACAACGCCTTCAACATCAGGCATTTGTGCAACCACGTCGGCAATGCTGTCATCGCTTACGCTGATAAGGTAGATGTCGGCGTTGGCGGGTATTTGGCTGATTTTGTCAAACGGTTTGGCATTCAGCGCTTTCGCGAGTTCCTTGGTGTGCCCGAAGTTGCGCCCGCACACTCCGGCAATTGTGTGTCCGGCTTTGAGCATCGCGCTCGACAGGTGCGTGGCCACATTTCCCGAGCCGATAATGAAAACAATCATGGCAATTTTTTTATCAGTTATCTCATTTTCTGTAGAAATCGGGTCCTAGTACAATCGATTCAATGAGCCGGTCGTCAGTGCCAATGAACCGGAAATCAACGTAGCCATCATTTAGCATTGCCATGCGCACGGCGTACAGGTCGGCGACAAATCTCCAAAGTTCGTTTTTCGCCAGTTTTTCTAATCCAGCATGGTTGGGCGCCCCTTTCCGTCGGCTTCTAAGGTTCAATGCAAGTTTGTTGGCGCCATAATCCATTTTTATGGCCGATAGCTGTATCCTTTCGGCAATGTCGTATGGAATCTCTTTTGCGGCAGATCTTAAGACTCGTTCGAAATCTTTCTGCGGACAGCGGAATGGCCCGGTTGCGTTTAATGCCTGCTCCATATCTTTCGGGTGAATTACGATGGTGTAGATGGGAAAATCAGTGGATTCGCGGAAAGCGTAACGAATTTGTAGAGAGTCGTCTATGCATGTTTTGAGCAGTTTTGCGTCCTCGTCGCGCAGGTTTTTCAGCGCTTCGGAGTGCCTGAATTTCGATTCGCAAATCAGCCGGTCGTCAGAGTAGTCCTGAATGTGGGTGTTGGGTAGCCGCATTGTAAACATCATGTATTTTTTATGTAGAGAGATGCTGTCGTACACAATGCCATCTTTCACCAGCGGCAGTGTCGCCATTTTTGCTTTGACAATGGCTTCCAAAGCATCGTATTTCAATCCGGCAGCTTCTCGTGCTTGTAGCTCGTGTTTGTCTTTCTGATTTTGAATCAGCCACATAATGCCCATGGCAATGCCAAACGCCACAATCAGTGTGGCGGTTAGTATTTTCGTGGCAGATTTCTGCGAGCCGCCAATCATCGACTCTTCAAGGTCGGCAATTTCATGGGCTGAGGCTTGTAAATCGGCGCAATGCTTGTCGAATGTTGGTTTGTTATCAGTCAGGCCGCACACTATGCCGCGTTCCATGTCGCGTTTCGATTTCTTGCAAATGGCGCAGTATTTTATTTTGTCCGATAGTTCCATAGTTATTTTATTTTGGAGTTAGTAATTAGGATTTTATTCAAGTTGTTTATGTGTCAGTTTTATGTGTCAGTCAATAAGTCATTCAACCATTCGGTTAATCAGTTTTTGTATGGTACTCGATTCAAGATGGAGCGTCCTAATGTTATTTCATCTGTGTATTCGAGCTCGTCGCCCACCGAGAGGCCTCGCGCTAGTGTGGTTATAGGCACGCCAAATGGGCATAACCGTCTGAACAAGTAGAAATTGGTGGTGTCGCCCTCGATGGTGGTACTGGTAGCCAGAATCACTTCAGCGATAGTGTTTTCTTGCATTCGCCGCTCGAGGCTGTCGATGTTTAAATTTTTTGGTCCGATGCCGTCCATTGGCGATATGCGGCCGCCCAGCACATGGTAGAGCCCGTGGTACTGACCGGTATTCTCGATAGCGATCAGTTCACGGATTGTTTCCACAACACAGATGATCGAGTGGTCGCGGCGTTCGTCGGCGCATATGTCGCACAATCCTTCTGATTCTGTGATGTTGTGGCATTCCGGGCAAATCATAATATCGGTTTTCATTTGGCTGATGGACGATACGAACGCTTCCACATCCTCATTAGGTTGGTTGAGCAGGTGCAGTGTGAGTCGCAGTGCGGTTTTTTTGCCGATTCCTGGCAATTTGCCGAACTCATTCACCACATTATCTAGCAGTCGCGATGGTAACTGTTGCATTATTTTGTTTTA
The DNA here is from genome assembly GCA_946186925.1 of uncultured Bacteroidota bacterium. GTDB lineage: Bacteria > Bacteroidota > Bacteroidia > Bacteroidales > SZUA-534 > RUG13583. The sequence goes on from CAMHPA010000005.1 coordinate 11,137, forward strand.
TAGTGTAAATGTAACGGAAAAGTGAGGCGTATCCTACAAAATCTGCAATTATTTTAAAAAAATGAGTCTGTTGTGCGTATTTTATTGATAGTCATGATTTATGGAATAATTTATATGCATTACTTACGTGAGTTGGCCAGTTGGAATAGCAAGCTTGCTAATAAAAAAAGGAAATCCCCACTGTGAGAATTTCCCTTTTCTATTTGATAACAAATTATCAGTCTTTCATTTGCAAGCCTTTTTGACTTTTCCTGCCAACACTTTTCCTGCTCGTGCATAAGCTTCGCCGACGCGGTCGGCAACAGAAAAGTCATAGCCCATGGCCGTATAGCCTAATGATTTGAGAATCTGCACGGTGGCCACTTCCTTATTCGAATTCTCTGTGTCAAGAATTCTAATGGTCACGTTGATATAAGCATCCTGGCGCATAACACCGACATTGAATCCCGGCTCAAAAAAATCGGTATTTACCTGAATATCATATTTCTGCTTTTCGTCTTTGCAGATGATTTCGCTGTGCTTGGTAAACAATTCGCGGAATTTTGCCGGATAAACATTCTGCTTGTCGCTTTCCCACGCTTCGCGCCATTTGTCACCACGACCGGCTTCTTTTTCGTTGCCTTCCGTAGTTTTTTTCGTAATGTAGTCAGCTTCAGTCATTTTCCCCACTTGCATATTATCGTAGGTGAAGTTAACACTGACAGCATCAACACCTTTCAGGCATTTCAGGTCACCTTTCACAATCACTTTTTGTGCCGATGCAAACAAGCACGCGCACAGGCCAATAGCCAATAATGATAATTTTTTCATTGTTTATTTGTTTTTAGTAATGATAAAGGTATGAGTTTTTCCCTTTTGATAACACCTGCCGTTATAATATATAATTTATTGAAAATTAGCGAATAAGGATTGCGGAATAAAATTATTCAAAAATATCTTGTTTGTTACCGACAGGTTACATACTTTTGTAACCGGCAAGTAACATAGATGAATTATGACAACAAAAGACAGAAACCAAACCGAGCGGCGCATTCTCGACGCCGTTGGGACGATTGTTGAGACCGAAGGCTTTGAAGCCGTGGGCGTTAACGCAGTGGCGAGCGCGTCGGGTGTGTCGAAGGTGCTGATTTACAGATATTTTGGCTCGATTGAGCAATTGCTGGCCAAGTATTTGGAAGACAACGATTTCTGGCTCAACACCGAATTTCCCATTCAGCAGTATGACAATGTGAAAGAGTTTTCAAAAGCCGTTTTCCGCGCGTATATCGATATGCTGCGCAAGTCGCCCGCACTTCGCAAACTCTACCGCTGGGAACTCACAACCAACAATCCTGCTATTGCGGGCCTGCGCGAGCGCCGCGAACGGACGGCAATGGACATTATCAATGCCGTGAGTCGGCAGTCGGGGCAGGACATTGACCAAGTGGCTGGCATTTCAACTCTTATAACGGGCTCGGTATCATACCTTTGCATTCTTGCCGAGAATTGCGCAGTCTATAACTCGCTCGAAATCAACAGCGATTCGGGTTGGAATAAGTTGCTGAAAACCATTGATTTTATGTTCGACAAAATATTTGATTGAAGATGGAAAGTTTGACATTTTTTGAAATAGCGAAAATCCTGATTTCGTTTGCCGTTTGCGCGCCGTCGGGACACAACTCGCAGCCTTGGAAGTTCCAAGTTGTTGGAAATACGATAGTTATCGCGCCCGATTTCACGAAACGGCTGGCGGTGGTCGATTCGTCGGACAAAGAGTTGTTTATCAGTCTTGGTTGCGCGCTCGAGAATATGCAGATTGCCGCAACCAACTACGGCTACACGTCCGACTACGATTACACAGATGGAAAAATCGTTGTAACATTCACAAAATCGGACAGTTGCGCGACTGATACACTTTTTGCGCACATTAAAACGCGTCACACGCACCGCGGAAGTTTCACTGGCAAAAAGATTCCGCAAGAGCAGATTGATGCACTAAAAACAATTGATAATAAGAGCGTTGCCATTTTTGCTTCGTGCACGCCACAGGCCGATTTCATTTGCCGAGGAATTGCTGAAGGCAATGATATTCAGATGAGCGACACGGCTTTCAAACGCGAACTGCTGTCGTGGATGCGGTTCAACAAAAAGCACATTGCGCAGACGCAAAACGGCTTGTGCTACAATGTTTTGGGCTTTCCTTCCACACCAAAGCCGATGGGGCGGATGTTTGTGAAGATGGCCCTGAATCCGAAATCGCAAAACAAAACCGATGGCAAGGTAAATGCTTCTGCGTCACACTTTTGCGTATTGAGCACCAACGGTACTTCACCAAAAGATTATATTGCCCTTGGCAAAACGCTTGAGCGACTGCTGCTTACGGTATGCGGCTCGGGTTTGGCCTACAATTTCAGCAATCAACCTTGCGAGATTCCCGCACTCACCGAAAAACTGCGTTCGGAATTGAAAATCAGCGGTTATCCTGCTATAACTCTGCGACTTGGCTATGCCGATGCGCCAAAATTCTACGCGCCGCGCAAGAGCGTTGATGAGGTGATGGTGGAGTAGGACAGCAATCGACAGTTAGGTGTAATCGGGGTTGACCGACTTTTTGGTCGCCCCGTTTTTTTATTGGCGTCATTTTTAATAACATTGCGCCAAAATCGATAGCAGAATGTTAATCTACCTAATAGGATATATGGGTGCGGGCAAAACCACTTACGGCAAGCGGCTTGCGCGCGACATCAACTACAACTTCATCGACCTTGACCAAAAAATTGAGGCCGAGCAGGGCAAGACCATTGCCGAAATCTTTGCCGAACGTGGCGAGGACGGCTTCCGCCAAATCGAGCGCGAGGCGATGATGCAGACTTTCGGACTCGAGAACACCATTGTGGCTACGGGCGGCGGCACGCCTTGCTTTTTCGACAATATGCAGCAACTAAATGCTCACGGCGCCACGCTCTATATTGAGATGACGCCCAAAGCGCTCGTCTGGAACCTGATGAACTCGCACAAGGACCGCCCGCTGCTGCACGACAAGACCTACGAGGAACTTGTTGAGTACATTGAGACCACGCTGCAGAAGCGGCTGCCGTTCTACTCGCAGGCGAAATACGTGGTTGACGGCATCGGCATCACATCGCAGAAAATGATTGATGCACTTCACGATTGCAAGTTATGAACCGCAGCGTTATCATAGTGGCAGGTGGCTCGGGCAGCCGAATGGGCGGCGATGTGCCAAAGCAGTTTCTGCCGTTGGCTGGGCGTCCGATTCTGATGCACACCATCGAGGCTTTTCATCGGTTTGATAATCAGATGAATATTGTGCTTGTTCTGCCATCAAAGCAGCACGATTACTGGCGACAACTTTGCAGTGAATATTCGTTCGATAAGATTGATTATCAGTTGGTTGATGGCGGCGAGACGCGCTTCCATTCCACATTGAATGGGTTGGCGAAAGTCCCTGCCAACGGCATTGTGGCCGTTCACGATGGTGTGCGGCCGTTGGTGTCGCAAGAGACGCTGCAACGTTGCTTCAGCGCCGCCGAGCAGTGCAAGGCGGTGGTTCCCGCAATTCCTGTCAACGAGTCGGTGCGGCAGATTGAGCCCGATGGCGGCAACCACGCTGTCGACCGCAGCACTTACCTATTGGTGCAGACGCCGCAGGTTTTCGATGCCGCCACGCTGCATCAGGCTTTCCGTCAGCCATATAGCCCGCTTTTCACCGACGATGCATCGGTGGTTGAGCGTATGGGCGTGAAAGTATCGATTGTTGAAGGCAACTTTGAGAACATCAAAATCACTCGGCCTGTGGATTTGGTTCTGGCTGAGGCGATTATAAAATGGTAGAGGTGCGGATTATGGATTTTTGATGTCGTTTCGCGAGAAATTATTAGAAAATTCAATTCAAAATTTTACAAAATCCTATTCTTTTGATTTTGAGAAATTTTGTTGAAAATTTTTTTGACATTTCCGCCAGTAGGGCGCACCGTTGAATTTGTTATTTTAGTATCGCGTCAATCAATCCATTACAAGCGTCGTCGAGCAAATCGAGTACAAGTTCAAAATCGCTGTCGCCGCCATAGTACGGGTCGGGTACAGAATTGACACGGTAAGTCTGACAATAATCACTCATCTTGCTGATTTTCTGGCACGATTGTTCGTCGGGTGCTATTTCGAGCAGGCGGCGGATGTTGTCGTCGTCCATACCTATAATATAATCGAAGTGGCTGAAATCGGCGGTGGTAATCTTCCGGGCGATGCTGGTGATGTTGATTCCGCGTTTGGCGGCGTGATGGCGCATCCGCGGGTCGGCTTTCTCGCCTGAGTGATAACTGATTAGCCCTGCCGAATCAATTTCAAAATCGGATTCCATACCGCGTTGAGCAACAACTTGTTTCATCACGGCTTCGGCGCAGGCCGAACGGCAGATATTGCCCAAGCACACAAAAAGAATTTTTGTTTTACCCATCGATGTCAGATTTTGCGGCAAATTTCAATAAAATCGGCATAATCTTGCTGTAATTCGAAGCAAAAAATTACTTTTGCGCCGCGTTTGCCGATATGGCTCAGTTGGTAGAGCAACGCATTCGTAATGCGTGGGTCGCCGGTTCGAGTCCGGCTATCGGCTCAGGCAAAGGCTGAACCTGTTTGGGTTCAGTCTTTTTTTTTTTGCGTGTTCGGTTTGCTTGAGAGCCGATTGTTTTGTATTTTTCCACCATAAAAATTCGAAGAAAAAATGGGAAAATTGGTATTGATACGTCATGGCGAGTCGGTGTGGAACGGCCGCAGTTTGTTCACAGGTTGGGTTGATGTGCCGCTTACGCAGGCTGGAATTGTTGAAGCTTCTCGAGCAAGCCACAAGATTGCCAATATTGATTTCGATGTCGTTTATGCATCGGCACTCATCCGCTCACTACAGACAGCATTCATTGTTTTGCTCAGCGACTCACGTCGCCGCACCCCCTATCTGGTTCACTCTTCCGATTTTTTCCATCGAAAATGGTATCATACGTTCAGCCACACTGAGCAGAAAAATATGATTCCCGTGTACCGCTGCTGGCAATTAAACGAGCGATTCTATGGTGATTTACAAGGACTTAGCAAATCAAAGATTGCCGATATTTTTGGTGTCGACAAAGTGGTGAGCTGGCGTCGCGGTTACACTGAGCGTCCGCCAAAGGGCGAGAGTCTTCAGGATACATCACGCAGAGTTATCCCATTCTTTAACAAAGAGATAGTCAAGCAATTGGAAGCCGGCAAAAACGTTCTTGTATCGGCGCATTCAAACACTCTGCGCTCAATTGTGATGAATATTGAACAAATGGATGAAGCGCAAGTGGTTGGTTTGGAAGTGGATACAGCAAATTTGATAATTTACGACTATAGTGGTGGCGAATACATTCGCGAGACTTTGCCCGAAATGCCAATAGAGATGCCGAACGGCCCAAGAGCTGGAATGCCTGGCAAGCCAAACGGTGAAATGCCCGATCAGGCTTAAGATACAAGGAATCAAAAGCTTAGAAAAACAAATAGACTATCATTCTCGCATTCAGTTAATCAATCCATCAGTTAATCAATCCATCAGTTAATCAATCCTTGCAATGTGCGGAATAGCAGGCATTTATGCAGTTACACCCGAAGGGGCTGAAAAATTTCCGTTAGTGAACGATGCCGTGCGGCTACTGTCGCGGCGCGGCCCCGACTGCCAAAAGGTTTACACCGACAAGCGCATCTGTCTGGGACACGCGCGGCTGTCGGTCATCGACTTGAGCGAAAAAGCCAATCAGCCGATGCACGATTCCACGGGGCGCTACACCATAGTATATAATGGCGAAGTGTTCAACTACAGGCGTCTGCGCGAAAAACTCATCGACAAAGGATACAAGTTTACATCTGAAAGTGACGCTGAAGTTGTTTTGTACCAATACATTAACGACGGCCCGAAGTGCCTTGACAAGTTTGTGGGCTTTTTTGCGTTTGCCATCTACGACAAAGTTGACGACGTGCTTTTCATTGCCCGCGACCGCATGGGGCAGAAACCGCTGCTCTACTGGCAGGGGCACGACCGCATTGTTTTTGCGTCGGAAATGAAGGCGATGATGGCGCTCGGCGTGCCACGAAAACTTGATATGACATCGCTTTTCGCCTATTTGCAGTTCAATTATATTCCGTCGCCCGACACCATTTTTGAGAACGTGAAAAAACTCAATCCTGGGCATTACCTGATGGTGAGCAACGGACAGACGAAGGAAGTCAGATATTACTCAATACCATACAATTACAGTAATCTGGAAGTGATGGATTACGAGCACGCGCAGCGGATGTTGCGCGAGTTGATTGAGCAGTCGGTGGCAGAGCGTCTGGCGGCCGATGTGCCTGTTGGTGCGTTTTTGAGCGGCGGCATCGATTCGTCGGTTATTGTGGCCGAAGCATCGAAGCACGTTGATCAACTCGACACATTTTCAATCGGTTACGCCGATGATCCGTTCTTTGACGAGACTCGCTACGCGCAACTGGTGGCCGACAAGTTCCACACCAACCATCACGTTTTCAAACTCACCAACAACGACCTTTTCGGCTGTCTTTACAACGTTCTCGACTACCTTGACGAGCCGTTTGCCGACTCGTCGGCCATTGCGGTGAACATCTTGAGCCGCGAGACGCGCAAGCACGTAACGGTGGCGCTTTCAGGCGATGGCGCCGACGAAGTTTTTGGCGGCTACAACAAGCATCTGGCGCACTACAGAGCGCTCAAGGGCGGTCTTGCAAACACTCTTGTCAGGATGGCTAGCCCACTTTATGAAATGCTTCCGCAGTCGCGCAACACAAAGTTCAGCAACAAGATACGCCAACTGAACCGATTCGCCAAAGGATTGAAATTGAGCGAACAAGACCGTTATATGGCCTGGGCGTCGCTGATGGACGAAGACACCGCATCGCGAATGCTCAACCGCAAAGTGCTGATTCAGGACAATAACCGTCGCAAGTTCAACATTATCAGTTGTATACGCGACGATAAGCAGATTGGCGACATTCTGTACGCCGATATGCAACTGGTGCTGGTGAGCGATATGCTTTTCAAGGTTGACATGATGAGTATGGCCGAAAGCCTTGAAGTGCGCAGCCCGTTCCTTGACCACCGACTGGTGAATTTCGCATTCTCGCTACCATGCAACTATCTGGTAAACAGTCGAAAACGCAAAATGATTCTGCAGGACGCATATCGTCAGCAACTGCCATACGAACTCTACAACCGCCCGAAACACGGATTCGAAGTGCCGTTGCTCAACTGGTTCCGCGGTGAGTTGCGCTCAACCATCGAGACTGATTATCTGAACGATGACTTCATCCGTGAGCAGAATATTTTCAATCCCGAAATGGTGCGGCAACTCAAGGAACAGATGCTCTCGAAAAGCCCCGCCGACTCACAGGCACACATCTGGGCGCTCATCGTCTTTCAGCATTGGTGGAAGAAATATATGCTTTAGTCCATTTTAGGCGGTTCGCCATAAAATAAAAGCCCGCGACATAAGCAAAAACTGCAGTTTTTTAGCAAATTGCGAAGCATTTGCACGAAAAACGGGGGGAAGATTATGCCGCGTATTTTGAGAATAATAAACAGATTTAATTTGGGTGGTCCGACATACAACGCGGCATATCTATCGCGCTATATGCCAAACAATTACGAGACCTTGCTTGTGGGCGGCATCAAAGAAGACGACGAAGAAAGTTCGGAATATATTGTGCGGGGACTGGGCATTGAGCCGATTGTAATTCCCGAAATGCGCCGCCAACTGAACGCCCAAAACGATTTGGCGGCCTACCGCAAAATTACCGAACTGATTCACGATTTCAAACCCGACATTGTGCACACGCACGCGTCGAAGGCGGGAACTGTTGGGCGTTTGGCGGCCATCCGCAGCCACGTGCCTGTCATTGTCCACACCTTCCACGGACACGTTTTTCACTCGTATTTTGGCAAGAAGCAGACGAAAATGTTTCTAAACATTGAACGCGGGCTGGCCGAACACACGTCGCGCATCATCGCCATCAGTCAAAAGCAGAAAGATGAGTTGTGCGACACCTTCAAAATAGCACCGTCAGACAAGTTCAGTATTATTCCACTTGGCTTTGATTTACAACGCTTTACCGAAGATAAGGAACAACGCCGACGCAAGTTCCGCTCAACATTCAATCTGGCCGACGACGAAGTGGCCATCGGCATTGTGGGGCGACTGGCGCCTGTCAAAAACCACAAGCTTTTCATTGATGCCATCGCGAAAGCGAAACAGCAGACAACGTGCAAGTTACGGGCATTTATCATTGGCGATGGCGAGTTGAAGGCCAACCTGATGGCGCAGTGCGCCGAACTTGGGTTGAGCACGGCCACGACTGACGGTTACGAGCCCGCCACGGTGGCCGATGTCACCTTCACATCGTGGATTCGGAACGTTGAAGTGGTCTATCCTGGACTCGACGTGGTGGCTATGACATCGCTCAACGAAGGCACGCCCGTGAGCCTGATTGAAGCGCAGGCGGCCAACGTACCGATTGTCACTACCAATGTGGGCGGAATTGAAAATATTGTAATACAGAACGATACAGCCGTGCTTGCGGCCAACGGCGATGCCGATGATTTTGTCGAAAAACTGCTACCTGTGGTCGAAAGCGCCGAAATGCGCCAACGGATGTCGGCCAACGGCTGGACTTATGTGAAAGACAAGTTCCACTACACGCGGCTTGTGGCCGATGTGGACAGGCTGTATCAGGAACTGCTTGCCGACGCTGAAAAACAAAACAAGCGGCAAAGGCATTTTTTTATAAATTCGCAACCTGAATGAAACGTTTAAAAACGATATCGCTAATTGTTGCCGCGCTTTGTGGATTGAACCTGATGCAAAGTTGCAAAGTATTGTATCCCAATCAGATGCTCAAAACCGATTCGGGTTACAATTTCGACGATGTTGAAGAGAACCAACCCGAATACGTCATCAATCTTTACGACAAACTCGATGTTCGCGTCTACACTAACAATGGCGTGCAACTAATTAATACAGAACAAGGTGGCGGGGCTGTTCAGCAGCATACAAACACTGTAGGCTATCTGGTCGACAGCGACAGCACCGTCAAACTGCCAACCATCGGACGCGTGAAAGTGGCAGGAATGACCGTCACTGCCACCGAAACGCTGCTTGAAGGAATGTACAAGCAGTATTATCAGGAACCATTTGTAAAAGTGAACGTTACCAACCGCCGCGTGATAATTTTCCGTTCAGGAAGCAGCAGCGGCAGCGTGCTCAACATCAACAACGAAAAGTTCACCCTGATTGAAGCGCTGGCACAGGCTGGCGGCATCGACGACTTGGGCAAAGCCTACAGAATCAAGGTTTTGCGTGGCAATCTGAAGAACCCGAAAGTCTTTCTCTACGACATTTCGAGCATCGAAGACGTAAAAAAATCGAACCTTGTACTGCAATCGAACGATATAATCTACGTTGAAAGGCGTCCGCGATACGTCAACCGCACCCTTTCCGAAATAATGCCATACGTATCGATATTCAATACGGCGATACTTATCTATCTGACAGCAAAGAATTTATAACAAATGAAACAAACACGCATACCGCTGATTAACGACAATTTCGACTTGTCAATCTTTCTGCAGATTCTGCGCAAAGGCTGGTGGGTGTGCGCTGCGATGCTTCTGCTGTCGGGCACGGCCGCATTCCTGTATATGCGCTACACAGCGCCGCTCTATGAGTCGTCATGCGTGATTCAAATCAACGAAGAAGACCGCAACGCAAGTATGCTCAACTTCTCGAATCAGTACAACAAAACCGACCTGTCGAAAGTGCTTGAGTTGATGCGCTCGAAAGAGTTTCTGAAAAAGGCTCTGAGCGAGTTGCCGCTTGAGATTTCGTACTTCAACGAAGGCACGTTCATGTCGTTCGAGATGTACCCCGACACACCTTTCAAAATTGAACTGGCATCGCATAATGGCGACCTTTACAACAAGCCGTTTTATGTTGATTTCACCGACTCGCTGACAGCAAAAATCACTTTTAAAAACGCAAGAAATGCTGGTTCACAAACAATTAAACTCGATGAGTGGGAACAGGTGGGTAACACTATGCTCAAGTGCTCGGTGAACAACCGAAAGGCCATCGACGAGCATGCATCGCGCCTTGGCGAACGCTATTTTGTGATTATCAACAACCCGAACAACATCATCAGCGAGCACAGTCGCAACCTTGATATCACGCTGCTCAACTCGGCCGCGCAGACCATCAAGATTACCTACGCAAGCCACAACGCCAACAAAACATGGCACATTGTGAACACCATTGCTGAAGAGTATCTGAAATACGATGTTCGGAACAAGCGCGAGAGTTCGGCCAACATTCTGGCTTTCATCGATGAGCAACTGAAGTCGATTTACAGCAGCCTTGACGAGACCGAAAAGCAGATTCAGTCGTTCAAAAAAGAGAACAAGATTAAGTCGCAAAACGGCCCCGCAGTGAGCGCTTCGACGCAGAAAATTGAGAGCCTTGAAGAAAAAGTCAGTGAGATTGACTACGAACTGCTTGCTATTGAGCAAATTAAGGCAAAACTTGAAGCGGGCGGCGACATCAACACCTACGAGATGCAGGCGGCGCTGGCTGGAACCAAAGCCGCACAGACAATGGGCAACATCCTGGCCAATCTGCAACGCATAATCGACGAACGTCAGCAACTGCTTAACAGCCTGACAATCGACAACATAAAGGTGAAACAAGTTGAGAAGCAACTCGACAATCAGATTACGCTCACCATCGATTTTGTGAGTACCATTCTCACCCGTATGCGCGAGCAACGCGCTGAATATCAAGTGCAAATCAGCGAACTTGAAAAATGGCTGTTCAACGAGAAAAACTACGACGAACTTGAATACGCACGTCTGCAACGGATGTACGATGTGAATCAGACCTACTATAACCAACTGATTGACAAGAAGGCAGAGTATCTGATTTCGCAGGCGGGCTACATCTCGCGCAACACCATTCTTGAGTCGGCCACAATGCCTGTTGAGCCCATATCGCCAAAAGCGGGCAGCATCTATCCCGTATTCATTCTGCTTGGGTTGATTATTGGTTGCATCTATTTGATTATCCGATATTTAGTATATAACGAAATTACATCGGCGAGTATGGTGCAAAACTACACCAAGGCACCGATTCTGGGGGTGATTCCGCAATATGAAAGCCCCGTCGAAGTGTCGCAACTGCTGGTGATGAAAGACCCGCATTCGCCTTTCTCTGAAGCATTTAGGTCGATACGGTCGAACCTGCAATTCATTTCGCACGGCGCCGAAGCCAACATTCTGACCGTGTCGTCGACCATCTCGGGCGAAGGCAAAACGTTTGTGGCCATCAACCTTGCGGGCATCATCGCCACATCGGGCAAAAAGGTGGTTCTGCTCGACCTTGACTTGCGCCGCCCGCGCATCCATCAGGGTTTCAAAGTTGAGAACCAATGCGGCATCAGCACCATTCTGATTGGCCGAAACAAGATTGAAGATTGCATCCATCACACTGAAATTGAGAACTTTGATTTCATTACGGCAGGGCCGATTCCGCCCAATCCGTCGGAATTGGCGGGTAGCAAAGAGATGGACAATCTGGTTGACGAACTTCAGAAAAAGTACGACATCATCATCATCGATACACCGCCTGTGGGCATTGTGTCGGACGCTGTAGTTAGTTTGCACAGAGCCACTTACCCGATTTATGTGATGAAAGTGGGCGTGTCGAAACGGCAGTTTATTGAGAACGTGAACCTGCTGCGCACTGAAAAGGGAATGGAATATCTGTCGATAATTTTGAACGGCGCCAATATAAAAACGCATTCCTACAACGGTTACGGATACGGCTATGGTTACGGCTACGGCTATGGCTACGGCGAGACAAAAAAGAAAACTCGGCACTTGTTCGGTGCCAAAAAAACGGTTTAGCGGACTATGACTTTGTATTTTAGCATATTTTTTCTGTCGGTTTTTTGTTTGACAATGGGCGTGCACGCTTTTTTCTTGTCGCGTTCGCAACGTCAAAACATTAAGAAACACAACATTACAGGCGAGCGATGGGCGTCGCAGCGCAAACCGATGCTTGGCGGCGTCGGTTTTTTTGCGGGCTTTGCGATAGGTGTTCTGGGATGGATTATCTTTGGCTCTCGCTCGGCACAAACAGTTGACGGACAACTTGTTGCTGGTATTTTGGCGGCCGTCAGCCTGGCGTTTGTTATGGGGCTGATTGACGATGTTTTCAACACTTCGCCAATGTTCAAGTTTGCAATGCAGTTTGCCGTGGGCGCGATTCTGATTGTGTGCGGAATCTATATTCAGATATTTGATAATCAGTGGCTTAATTATGCGTTGACGCTGTTTTGGGTTGTCGGCATAATGAACTCGCTCAATATGCTCGACAATATGGATTCCGTCACCAACACAATGTGCGTGATTGTGCTTGCGGGCATTCTGGTGATGCTTCTTTCGCCTGTGCGCGATATGTTTTTTGTCCTGCTGATTTTGTCCACACTTGCTTCAATGATAGCCTTTTACAAGTTTAACTGGCATCCATCGAAAATGTATATGGGCGACAACGGCTCGCAGTTTTTGGGCGCGTTTATGGCCATTATGAGCATCCGCTACCTGTGGAATCCTGCGGCGGCCGAACTGTCGAACCCCGTTTATCCGTTTCTGATTGTCTATCTGGCATTTCTGATACCTATTACCGATACGGCCACCGTCACCATCAACCGTTTGATGCGCGGTCAGTCGCCGTTTGTCGGTGGCACCGACCACACCACGCATCACCTTTCGTACCGCGGCTTGAGCGACCGTCAGGTGGTTTGCCTGCTGGGCGCCATCAACATTGTTTCGACATCGGTGGCAGTGTGGTTCCTGCTGATGCCGCCAAAACAAGCGTGGCCGCTGTGGGTGGCAGGCTGCGCCGCAGTTGTGGTGTCGGGGTTGCTCTATGCCAACACCAAGGTTACCAAACCCAAACAGAAAAAATAATGTAGGGACGCGATTCATCGTGTCCGTTCGTGCAATTCGCAAATTATGAAAAATCAGATAATTACAATTATAGTTTCGGCGTTGGTTTCGGCCGCTGTGGCGTTTGCCGTGGTGCGGTTTTTCAATACGTCCAACGAGTTCACCGTCAGTCAGGTTACCGATGCGGTGCCAATGCCTGACAATCTGATATTTATGGGCGAAACGGTGCCAATCCACAACTTCGACACCCGCGAGAGCCTTGACCGTGAGTTGCAGGTGAACCGCCTTTGGCACTCGCAAACCATTCTGATGCTCAAACGCGCTCACCGCTATTTCCCTGTCATTGAGCCGATTCTGAAAGAAAACGAAGTGCCCGACGACCTGAAGTACATTGCCGTTATTGAGAGTTCGCTGATGAACGTGGTGTCGCCGTCGGGCGCCAAAGGATTCTGGCAGTTTCTGGGCGGCACGGCAAAAGATTTCGGCCTTGAAGTGAACGATGAAGTGGATGAACGCTACAATCTTGAGAAATCGACCATCGCCGCAATCGCGTACTTCAAGCGGATGAAAGACAAGTTTGGCTCGTGGACAATGGCCGCGGCGTCATACAACATCGGTGGCAACGGTCTGGCCAAATTCGCAGGGCAGCAAAAGAGCAACAACTACTACGACCTTGTGCTTGGCGAAGAAGCGGGGCGCTACGTTTTCCGCGCCATCGCCATCAAACAGATAATGGAAAATCCTGAAACATACGGATTTGCAATGCCGAAAGACGAACTCTATCAGCCGATTCCCTACTCGGTTGTGGAAGTTGACAGCACCATTGCCGATATGGCCGACTTCGCCTTTGAGCACGGCACTAACTACAAGATGCTCAAACTGATGAACCCCTGGCTTCGCAGCACAAAACTCACCAATCCGAAGCGCAAAACGTACTCGATAAAAATCATCGACCCGAAGTATCGGATTGTTGAAACTGACACGTCGCTGTTCGTCTTGCCGCAAGACATTGAACTGAATTAGCCCCTATTTGGCGCCCGCCGCCGCCGAACATTGCCCCAATTCATCGAAAAAAATCATCGCCACACGCTATAAACGATTGATTTTTTGACTAATATCGCCAATCGATTTTCTAATCGAAAAAACAGCGCTTATTGATAAATAGTAAAAAATACAATTTATATTTGAGTGGCTGATTTTCGGTTACGAGAGTCGGATTAAAAAAAAACAAACGTTTGCTTTGGCAGACACAATTACTACTAAACTAAATACTTTTAAAATGAAAAAGGTTTTATTTGCATTGAGTGCCTTGGCTATGGTTGCCTGCACTTCGAAACAGCAATGCCAACTTCCGCTTGCCGACAAGGCGAATTTCGCGAAAGAAGTTGACGGAAAACAAGTTAGTTTGTTCACCATTAAGAACGATGCTGGCGTGACAGCACAAATCACCAACTACGGCGGACGTATTGTCAATCTTTTCGTTCCCGACAAAAACGGTGCTTTTCAGGATGTTGTGATGGGTTTTGACAACCTTGACCAATATCAGTCATCGAATGACGGTCTCTATTTTGGCGCACTCATCGGCCGCTACGGCAACCGCATCGGTGGCGCATCGTTCAAGATTGGCGAAGAGACTTTCAATGTTGACGCCAACGAGCGCCGCAACTCGCTGCACGGTGGCAAAAAAGGCTATTTTGCAGTGGTTTGGGACGGCAAACAACTCAACGACAGCACTTTGGAACTGTCTTACCTGTCGGCTGACGGCGAAGCAGGTTTCCCTGGCAACCTGAACGTGAAGGTTGTTTACACCATCACCAAATGCAACGCCATCAAGATTGAGTACTTTGCCGAGACTGACAAACCGACTGTTTGCAACCTTACAAACCACTCGTTCTTCAACCTTTCGGGCGATGCTTCGACAACCATCAACGACCACGTGCTGATGATTAACGCCGACAGTTACACCCCTGTTGACTGGTCGCTGATTCCGACTGGCGAAATCGCTTCGCTCGACAACACCCCGCTCGACTTCCGCACACCGACTGCCGTTGGTGCCCGCATCGACAGCGTTCGTGGCGGATATGACCACAACTATGTTCTGAACGACTCGGCTAAATGCTGCAAGAGCGGTCTGACACTCGCTGCCACAGTTACAAGCCCTGTTTCGGGTATCACAATGAAGGTGCTCACCAACGAGCCTGGTCTGCAATTCTATGCAGGCAACTTCATCTCTGGCAAAGAGACTGGCAAATACGGCAAACTCTATCCGCGCCGCGGCGCTCTCTGCCTTGAGACTCAACACTTCCCCGACAGCCCGAACAAAGAGAACTTCCCGTCGGTTGTGCTGAATCCTGGTGAGAAATACTACAGCGTCTGCGTTTACGCCTTCTGCAACAAAGAGTGCTGCGAGAAAGACGGCAACAAAGAATGTTGCGAGAAAGAAAATTGCGAGAATAAGTAAATCAACAATTTACAATACGTAATAATCAAAACAATTTTTTATGAGACAAATTTTAGACAGTTTGGCTAACAACGGTTTCGCGGTTGCTGACTACGCTGTGTTCATCGTCTACATTTTGATTCTTGTGGGCTGCGGCGTGTTCATCCCGAAATGGATGGCCAAAAAGAAAGGTGCCAACGGCGCCGAAAACTCAAAGGACTACTTCCTTGCAGGTAACTCATTGACTTGGTGGGCGGTAGGTGCTTCGCTGATTGCAGCCAACATCTCGGCTGAACAGTTCATCGGAATGTCGGGCTCGGCTTACGCATCGGGCATCGCCATTGCGGCTTACGAACTGATGGCCGCCGCAACTCTGCTTGTTGTGGCCAAATTCCTTCTGCCTGTGATGATTCGCAAGAACATCTTCACCATCCCGCAGTTCTTGAGCGACCGCTACAACTGGGGCGTTGGTCTGGCGTTCTCGTCGTTCTGGCTGTTCCTTTATGTGTTCATCAACCTGACATCGGTGGCTTGGCTTGGCGCTTTGGCTATCAAACAGATTCTCGGTCTGCCGACAATCATCGGAATGTTCGGAATGGATATGACACTGGTGGGTATCATTCTGATTCTCTACCTGATAGCAGGCGCCTACTCAATCTACGGCGGTCTGGCGTCAGTTGCCTGGACCGACGTTATGCAGGTTACCTTCCTGGTTGGTGGCGGCCTTATCACGGCTTACTTCACACTCGATTTCATTGCACCGCTTCTGGGTGCCGACGGCGCAGTTTCGGCTCTTGGCGCAGTTATGGACAAACTTGGAACCATCGAAGGCGACAAGCACTTCAACCTTGTGGTTGACCGCAACAGCGGACTTTATCCGAACATCACCGACGACCCGTACTTCACACTGCCTGGTCTGGCGCTGATTATTGGCGCGCTCTGGCTGACTAACATCGGCTACTGGGGCTTCAACCAATACATCATTCAGAAAGGTCTGGCCGCAAAGAGTCTCGACGAAGCAAAGAAGGGCCTTTTGTTCGCCGCTTTCCTGAAGATTTTGATTCCGTTCATCGTCTGCATTCCTGGTGTTTGCGCATTCCTTATCTGGCAACATCCTGACTTGTTGAGCGGCTCAATCGATTTGCACGGAACCATCGAGCGCTCTGACGACGCTTATCCGTTCCTTATCCGCAACTTCACGCCTGTTGTTGTGAAAGGTCTGTCGTTTGCCGCATTGACCGCCGCCGTCATCTCGTCGCTGGCTTCAATGTTCAACTCAACATCGACCATCTTCACAATGGACGTTTACAAGAAGTTCATCAACAAGGAAGCATCTGAACGCAAACTCGTGAGCGTTGGCCGTATTACTTCAATCGTGGCTCTGCTGCTGGCTTTGGTGGCTGTTTACCCGATTATGGGCGGTGCCGACCAAGCGTTCCAAATCATTCAGGAATACTCTGGATTCGTTTATCCTGGCGTGGTTGTAATCTTCGGACTTGGCCTGCTGTGGAAACGTTCGTCGGGTCCTGCCGCTGTTGTGGCAGCCATCGGCACGTTCTTCTTCAGCATCCTGTTCAAGTTCATTATGCCTGAAACGCCGTTCCTGCTTCGTATGGGCTATGTGTTTATGGTTCTGGTTGTTCTGTTCATCGGAATTTCGATTTTCTGCAACAAGAAGAACGAAGTTGCCGCTGCCGAAATGGACGGTCAGACTGTCAAAATGCAGCGCACCTGGTCGAACATTCTGCTCGGCGTTGGCGCTATCTGCCTGATACTCGGCATTGTACAGTTGATTGCTAAAATTGAATTCCTGCAGATTTACGGCTTTGAAGCCATATTCTTCCTTGCCGCAATGCTGCTCACGCTGGGCTTCTACCTGCGTTCGAACGCCAACGACTCGGTTCAGGACCACAAGGCTGTTGGTACCGACCTTGAACTGTTCCACACCGACAAGGTGTTCAACATTGGCGCTCTGGCAGTTATAGCAATTTTGGCTGTTCTCTACATTGCTTTGTGGTAGAATTGGCCCGACTTATTGTTGAATAATAGTGACTGCTGTTTTCGATGTCGCAATGTCGGGAACAGCAGTCTTTTTTAAGTAGAATATACTTTTTGCAAGACGTTAAGGATGAGATGGTTAAGATAGTTTAAGGTTTTAGAAGTTTAGAAAGTAGAGAGAGTTGAGAAGGTTGAGTTGTTTAGAAAACTAAACAGCGAAGCACTAAACTTTCTAAACAGCGAAGCGCTAAACTTCTCAACCGCGAAGCGCTCAGCCTTAAAAATCTTGCAGAACAAAAAAATGACGATATGTTAGAAGAATTAAAAGAAAAAGTGTTCAAGGCCAATCTCGACCTTGTGAAACAGGGACTCGTGATTTTCACCTGGGGCAACGTTTCGGGCATCGACCGCGAAAAGGGCCTTGTGGTTATCAAGCCTTCGGGCGTGTCGTACGACGAAATGAAGGCTTCAGATATGGTGGTTGTCGATTTACAGAGCGGCAAGGTGGTTGAAGGCGACTTGAATCCGTCGAGCGATACCCCAACGCATCTGGCTCTATACAAGGCTTTTCCGAACATCAAGGGTGTTGTGCACACACACTCAACCTATGCTACAGCGTTTGCGCAGGCTGGCCGCGACATTCCGAATATCGGCACCACTCACGCCGACTATTTCTACAAGGACATTCCCTGCACCCGCGATATGACAAAGGCCGAAGTTGAAGGTCAGTATGAGTTGGAAACAGGCAATGTGATTGTTGACGAGTTCTTGAATATCAGAAAGATAAATCCAGACCACACGCCTGGCGTACTGGTCAAGAACCACGGCCCGTTCTCGTGGGGCACATCGCCCGACAACGCCGTCTACAACGCCAAAGTAATGGAACAATGCGCTAAAATGGCGTTTGTGGCGTTCTCAGTGAATCCGAACACAACAATGAATCCGTTGCTTATCGAGAAACACTATAGCCGCAAGCACGGACCAAACGCTTACTACGGACAAAAAGGACAAAAACATTAATTATCATATAATTAAATCAAAAAAAATAAAATTATGAGCAAAGCATTTGAAAATCTTGAAATCTGGTGGGTAACTGGTGCGCAGTTACTGTATGGTGGCGACGCTGTTGTTGCAGTTGACGGCCACTCGAAGGAAATGGTTGAAGGCTTGAACAAGAGCGGCAACATTCCTGTGAAAATAGTTTACAAAGGTACTGCTAATAGCAGCAAGGAAGTTGAAGACGTGATGAAGGCCGCCAACAACGACGCAAAGTGCGCGGGCATTATCACTTGGATGCACACTTTCTCTCCCGCAAAAATGTGGATTAAAGGTCTGCAAGCACTCGAGAAACCGCTGTTGCACTTCCACACACAGTACAACGCCGAAATTCCTTGGGACAAAATCGATATGGATTTTATGAACCTGAACCAATCGGCTCACGGCGACATTGAGTTCGGACATATCTGCACCCGTATGCGCGTGGCTCGCAAGGTGGTTTGCGGCTATTGGAAAGACGCACAGACTCAGAAGCAGATTGCCGTTTGGGCACGCGTTGCCGCTGGCGTGGCCGACGCTCACAACGTCCGCTGCCTGATGTTCGGTATGAATATGAACAACGTTGCCGTTACCGATGGCGACCGCGTTGAATTCGAGCAACGTTTGGGTTATCACGTTGATTACTATCCTGTTTCATCGCTGATGGAATACTTCAAGAAAGTTACCGACAAGGAAGCCGACGAACTTGTTGAAGAATACAAGAAACTGTATACCATTAAGATAGACGAGTCGGGCGAGAAGGTTTATTGGGAAAAGGTGAAGAACGCCGCTAAAGCAGAAATCGCTCTGCGCCGCGTGCTCAAAGACGAAGGTGCAACTGCCTTCACTACCAACTTCGACGACCTTGGCGATGCCAACATCGACGACCCGAACTTTGTCGGCTTCGACCAAATTCCTGGTCTGGCATCACAGCGCTTGATGCAGGAAGGCATCGGCTTTGGCGCTGAAGGCGACTGGAAGACAGCCTGCCTCTGCCGCACTCTGTGGGTTATCCAGCAGGGAATGCCGAAGGGTTGCTCGTTCTTGGAAGACTACACGCTGAACTTTGCTGGCGACCGCAGTTCGTGCCTGCAGAGCCATATGCTCGAAATCTGCCCGCTCATTGCTGTCGACAAACCGAAACTCGAAGTACACTTCCTTGGCATCGGCATCCGCAAGCAGCAGACAGCCCGTCTGGTGTTCACATCGAAGACAGGCCGCGGCATCAAAGCCACCGTTGTCGACCTTGGCAACCGCTTCCGTCTTATCAGTCAGGAAGTTGAGTGCATCGAGCCGAAACCAATGCCTAAACTTCCCGTTGCATCGGCCTTGTGGGTTCCGCAACCGACATTCGAGATTGGCGCAGGCGCCTGGATTCTGGCTGGCGGCACGCACCACAGCGCATTCTCGTACGACATCGACGAAGAGTATTGGGAAGATTTTGCAGAGATGACTGGCATCGAGTATGTCCGCATCAACAAAAACACCAACCTCGGCGATTTCAAACAGACACTGCGCAACAACGAAGTGTACTATATGCTGAATAAATCACTGAAATAGTTCTCTAATTGTCACCGAATTGAACGAATAAACTAATATTTGTTCATTCGGTGATTTTTTAACGAATGCGCTAACGCGCTGACGAATCAGGCAAATAGTTATGGAAAGTGTTTTGTACAAGTCCGAATCATACAACATTGTTGGGGCATTGTATGCTGTCCATAACGAACTTGGTTGCGGGTTCCTCGAACCCGTTTATCAAGAAGCGCTTGAAATAGAATTACGTTCGCAAGGAATACCATTTGAAAGAGAAAAGGAATTCGATGTTTTCTATAAATCGGAAAAACTTGACAAAAAATATAGGGTTGATTTTTTATGTTACAACAAGATAATTGTTGAGTTAAAAGCCGTTACAGAGATGCGACCTGAATTTCAGGCGCAAACACTTAATTATATGAAAATGGCGAAAATCAAATTGGGTTTGCTTGTTAATTTTGGTTTGCCAAAATTGGAAATTCAGCGTTTGGTTCGTATGCAAGGCTGGTAGTTTGTCGATACGTTCAATTCGTCATATCCGCTTGCGGATATTTGTTAAACAGGAATAAGAATTAGTTATAATTTGTTTAATTCGGTGATTAATAATAAATAAGATGAATGCAAAAGATTTAATAGTTAGTGGTAAAGCCATTCTCGGCATTGAGTTTGGCTCAACCCGCATCAAGGCCGTTCTGATTGACGGTGACAACAAACCTATCGCGCAGGGCTCGCACGAGTGGGAAAACCAACTCGTCGACGGCCTGTGGACATACAGCATCGACGCCATTTGGGGCGGACTGCAGGATTGCTACGCCAACCTTCGCGCCGACGTTAAACAACAGTATGGTGTTGAGATTGAGAACCTTGCGGCCATCGGCATTAGTGCAATGATGCACGGCTATATGGCTTTCGACAGCAAGCAGCAGATTTTGGTGCCGTTCCGCACTTGGCGCAACACCAATACTGGTCAGGCGGCTGCCGAACTGTCGAAGTTATTCAACTACAACATTCCGCTTCGCTGGTCGATTTCGCACCTCTATCAGTGCATTCTGAATGGCGACAAGCACGTTTCCGACATCGATTTTCTGACCACGCTGGCTGGTTACATTCACTGGCAACTCACTGGCGAGAAGGTTCTTGGCGTGGGCGATGCGTCGGGAATGATTCCTGTCGACCCGAAAACCAAAACCTACGACGCCGCAATGGTTGAGAAGTTCGACAAACTGATTGCGCCAAAGAAGTTGGGTTGGAAGTTGCTCGACATTCTGCCAAAATCGCTTAACGCAGGTGCCGATGCTGGTAAACTCACCGCCGAAGGCGCCAAACGTCTCGACCCATCGGGACACCTGAAAGCAGGCATTCCACTCTGCCCGCCCGAAGGCGACGCAGGAACGGGAATGGTGGCCACCAACGCCGTGAAGCAGCGCACTGGCAACGTTTCGGCTGGAACATCGTCGTTCTCGATGATTGTCCTCGAAAAAGAACTCTCGAAACCATACGAGATGATTGATATGGTGACAACCCCCGATGGCAGCCTGGTGGCAATGGTTCACTGCAACAACTGCACAAGCGACCTGAACGCCTGGGTTGGAATCTTCCGCGAGTTCGAAGAGTTGATGGGCATGAAAGTTGATATGAACGAGCTCTTTGGCAAACTTTACAACAACGCGCTCACTGGCGATGCCGATTGCGGCGGACTGCTCTCGTACAACTACATTTCGGGTGAGCCCGTTACTGGCCTTGCCGAAGGACGGCCTCTGTTTGTGCGCTCGGCCAACGACAAGTTTACGCTTGCCAACTTTATGCGCGCGCACCTTTACGGCTCGGTTGGCGTGCTCAAACTCGGCAACGACATTTTGTTCAAGCAAGAGAACGTGAAGGTTGACCGCATCACTGGCCACGGTGGTTTGTTCAAGACCAAAGGCGTTGGCCAGCGCGTGCTTGCGGCCGCTATCAACTCGCCAATCTCGGTTATGGAAACCGCTGGCGAAGGTGGCGCCTGGGGCATTGCCCTGTTGGCCGCTTATGCCGTTAACAATGCTAATAACCAAACACTTGCCGACTGGCTCGATGCAAAAGTATTTGCAGGAAACACTGGCGTTGAGATAGCCCCGACTGCCGAAGATGTTGCAGGCTTCAACCGCTACATCGAGAACTACAAAGCGGGCCTGGCCATTGAGAAAGCCGCTGTTGAGGCGAAGAAATAAGCAGATTTTTCTGATACAATGAAAGGCAATCTCCGAAAGGTGGTTGCCTTTTTTGTTTGAATGAAAATCGACGATTTACCGCAAAAAAAGCAAGGTTTGTGCTTGTATATCAATTTTAAATGTATTTTTGTGATAATCAATTTAGTATTAACCGGAAATGGGATTGTGAGCGGTAAACGAATCGTTATCCGATTTTCTATTAATTAATTCAAAAAATGCCTATGAAAACTTTGACAATCAAAAAGATGCTATTGATGGCTTTGATGCTGCTGCCATCACTTTTCCAATCGTGCGATATTCAGTCATTGTTAGATGAAATGAACAACGAGGATGAGGAAGAAAACTACTCCTACAACAACGATATTGGCGGCAAGACAACCGAGTACGGAACAAAGTCGTGGGCTGCGTTGTCTGACAAGGCGCCGTTTATCAGTAAATTCGAGGCTGTCGGCAGCGATTTGAACTACAGTTCATATTCGACCGGCGTTCGCGATGGCGAGCGAGTGGAGGAGGTGCATTTTGAACGAGCAACCACTGATGATGAGGCTGCGGCCTACATTAAAAAAATGCTTGCCGGCGGCTACGTATTCACCTTCGGTGATGGTGCTTTGAAAGGATACAAGATTGATTCGGAAGGAGTTAAGTACGAAATAGAGTATGGCAATAACCAGTATTGCTATCGAAAAACCGAAATCAGCAGTCAGAAAAAAGATTCGGCCGCAAAGTTGTATTCCGATGAATTGAAAAATCAGTCGGGTACAAAAATTTATACCAACTGGGCGCAAGTTTCGAAGGATGTATCGTGGCTTCAGATTTTTCCGGAAGCTGGCGGTGTTTACGCATTGAGCAAGGCTTCGGGCAACGAGGTCAAACTGTATGGCGATATTAGTTATGAAACCATCGACAAGTTGGTTGAGAATGCGTTAGCTAATGGTTTTAGTGAGTTTAACTGGGGTAGTTCGTTTGAGAAAGAAATCAACGGCAACCGTTACGTGCTGACAACAAGCTACGATGTTTTGACCTTCCAGCGTATTCTGGCTGATGGCAACAATGGCAATAATGATATTCCCGACAATCCAACGCCGTCTGAAAACCAGGAAAATAATGGCGAAAACGGTAATGGTGAGGCCCCAGTTGACGGTGGCACACCCGAGGAAAATAACAACAACGAAGAAAACAACGACAATCAACAGTCTGTATCGGCCGACGATTTCAATGCTGACGGAAAAATCGATTGGCGCGACAAATTCTACAAGCTGGCAGCGACAAGCGGCGTCAGCACCAAAACCCGCAAAACCTACAATGGCGAAGTGTCGTTCTATAATTTCTCATCGTCGTATGGCGGCATTCAGGTTTACGATTCTGTGGCAGGCTTCGATGCCAGCCAGTATTACTACGACCTTTCGGTCAAAGGCGGAATGTATTACAAGTATGAGAAAGGCGCCTGGCGCTATACAAGCAGTGTGTTCAAAGACCGTAACAAACCTGCCGACGAGGGTTACAAAAGCGAGTTCAGTTCGATAGTTTATTGGGCTCCGACATCGTGGGGCGATGCTAATTCAAGTTTTGTCACTTCAAACTGGACTAAGGTTGGCAGCAAAACTTATGCTGGCCGCCAATGCACTGAGTATAACTATTCTGGCACCACATATTATATTGATAACGAGACCGATGCGTGCCTATATTACAATGGCTCCGGTGTCGAATTTGAAACTTTGGAATTCACGGTTGGCGCAAAACTGTCGGTTCCTGAACACAGAGAATGCAAGGCCGATTTCCCGACAAACGTGAAAATTACAACAACCGATACAGTTAAACTGTTCGGCACCACAGTTACTAATCTGACTATCATTAAGCTAGGCAACGAGTGGATGTGCACTGATGGCAAGGGAACATATCAATATTGGAAGTTCGACAACAATGGCGTAACACTGAAAGCAATGGTGAAAGATGATGGTGACGAAAGCTGGACATCGGTTTTGGACGACAGCCATTGGCAGGATTTCGACTACTTTGCACAAAAATGCGATTTCAGCTTCATTTTCAGCAACTCAACACCCAAAGGCAGCTGCTACAGCGAGTGCAACCCAACAAGTGAAACGCTCACCGTTTGTGGCGTTGAGTGCGTGAAATATGGCGGCTCAAGCGTTCTGGATACAAAGTATGAATTTTATGTAAATGAGCGCAACAATGTGGTTTACAAGGCGAAGGATGTTTCATACAGTGAGATAACTGGCTGGGACACTTCGGTGACCGCGTTTGAGATTCCTGCGCCATAAAAAGTAGATACAAGTGAAGCAATATTTGTAATAGAGCTATAAAACAACAAAGGCCTGGATATGCAATCCGGGCCTTTTTGCTTAGTTATAGTCAATCGGACAATCTATTCGTCGTCGTCTTCGTCGTCATTTTCGTCGGTCTCTTCGTTTTCATCATCTGCATCTTCGTCATCCTCATCGTCGCTGCGGCGTTTAGTCGACACTTTTTCGCGCTCGGCCAGTTTTTCGGCCCAGTATGAGTATTCTCGCGCCAGTTTTGGGTATTCCTCAAGTGTGGCTCTAAAAAGCAGATGTTCCAAGTGCTCAACTTTTTCCTTTATGTCTTTAGTATCCATATCAGTTATTTTTTTTGACACTGCAATTATAATGTATCTGTACAATTATCCAACATCACATTTCCAAATGAACAATTTTTTTGGTTTCGAAAAACGGCTCGTCAAAAAAGTCAGAAATGTTGAAAATGGTTGTTTTTCGGTTAACGCGTTTCAGTTCATCATTAAAATCACCGCCTTTTAGGTAGAGGATACCGTTGGTAATCATGTTTTTTCCGCCAGGCGCCACGCATTCCCGCGTCATATTGTAGAATGTGTCGAGACGGGTGACTGCACGGCTCACAACAAAATCGAATTTCTCTGTTACTTGCTCAACTCGGGTGTGAACGCCTTCAACGTTTTTCAGCCCAAGTGCGTTGGCAACGGCATTCACTACGGTTATTTTTTTGCCGATGCTGTCGACGAGTTTGAAACTGCAGTCGGGGAACATGATGGCCAGTGGTATGCCCGGGAACCCGCCGCCTGTGCCAACATCTATAATTCGGGTTCCATCAATAAAACTCACCACTTTGGCAATGGCCAGTGAGTGTAATATGTGGTTAATATACAGGTTATCAATATCTTTACGCGATATGACATTGATTTTGGCATTCCAGTCAATGTATAGCGATTGTAGTTTATTGAAACTATCAATCTGATTGCCAGTTAGATTTGGAAAATACTTAAGAATGCAATCCATGGTTAGACTAAATGGTCGCTGCGGTCTTTCAGCATCTCATAGAGCATCTCTCGTGCCCTAAACAGCTGCGCCTTGACAGTACCGAGAGGGAATCCAAGTTTTTCGGAAATCTCTTCATACGACAGCTCTTTGAAATAGCGCATCTCAACCAGTTCGCGGTAGCGTGGTTTGAGGTTGGCTACCACATTTCGCAGCATGGCATGTTTCTGCTGAAGAATTATGTTCTCTTCGGGGTCGGGAGCGTCATACTTCAGTGCCAATGTGGCTTCTTTTGCGAAAACATCACCCAAACTGTTCTCATCGTCTGATGTCGAAGTGCTAACAATGTCAAGCTGGCGTGTTTTCTGTCGGCGTAGGAAATCGATACAGTTGTTAGATGCAATTCTGAACAGCCAAGTGCTGAATGCGAATTCTGGAGAATACTGGTCAATATTGCGGAATGCTTTGCCAAATGCTTCAATGGTCAGGTCTTCAGCATCAATTTTGCTTTTCACCATCTTGAAGATGGTAAAGTAGATAGAATCCTTATATATGGCGAGCAATTCAGCAAAAGCTTTCTCGTCGCCTTTTTGGGCACGCTCAACCAGCGCATAATCGCGTTTGGCCTTGTCCGAAAATTCAGGATTCAAGTTCATTGACAGCGTTTGTCTCTTAAATTCAATATGTTAAATGCCAATTGCAAAATAGGCAAAGTGATGTCAAATATAGGAATTAAAAATAAAAATCCACGCTCTCTAAATTTTCGCATGTTTAATTTGTATACAATCAATTGGATCAGCAGTCGGAATCCATATGCTGCAGCTGCTTCAATGTATAGTTCGAACTTGCAGATTGCCAGTATCATAACTGCGTAGAACAGCAGCCGGCTCAGCAGTTCGTAGCTCAAAATAATTTTTGTTCCCAGCCGGTAGTATGTCCATGTTGAAAGGTGGCGTTTTTTCTGACTTACCCATTGTGCGAAGCTTTCACAGGGGACTGACAATGTTCGGCTCTCATTTGATGTGGCGATTCGTGTGTTGCGTTTTGTAGCGCGCTCATTCACAAACAAGTCATCGTCGCCCGACATCAGGTAGTAGTGCGACTGAAAGCCGTTTTTCTCGAAGAACACGCTGCGGGTGTATGACATGTTACGCCCCACACCCATATAGGGGTGACCGGCTTTTGCCCAACCCATATACTGCATGGCAATAGTCAGGGTGTCGAAACGTATAATCTTGTTGAGCAGTCCTTTGCGCGGTTCGTAGCCACCGTAGCCAAGAACTATCTGAGTGTTGTCGGTGTAGCAGGCCATAATATTGGTGAGCCATTGGTCGCTCACGGGGTAGCAGTCGGCGTCGGTCAGCACAACATGCTCGTTTTTTGCCGATTTCAAGCCAACAGTGACGGCTAGTTTCTTGCCATGCGAGAATTTGCGGTCAATCTCGATGCTTGTGTGGCGCAGGTTCTTGTAGGTGAGTTCCATTTCCGCCAGAATCATCAGCGTGTCGTCTTCCGAGCAGTCATTCACCACAATAACTTCAAAATCGGGGTAGTCCTGTGTCAGGATTTTCGGAAGAAACTGTTTAAGATTCTCGCCTTCGTTGCGGGCGCAGATGATGACTGACACCGTTGGCAGATTGTCGCCCGGTTGCGGCTGTTTGTTGCAGACAGGTCGCAGCCCGACGCTTAAATAGTACACCACCTGAATCAGTAGCGCGAAAGCAAACACCAATAGCACAATCAGTTGCCATTGGTCAAGCGAGTTAAGATATTGTTCCACTTTTGTGCAGATTAACTGATTGCAATATCATGCGAAACTCAAAAAAAAGTTTTTCTGATTTCTCAATTTTATTGACACAGCATGGTTAATATGTGTCGCGGCTTCCGGTTTGCCGGAAATTGGCCATGTGAGACTATAAATCAAACTTTATTGTTTTGCGCCTGTGCAGTATTTGCAGTAGTCCGATTTGACATTCTCATTCTCGAACACGCGAAGTGAGAATCCTTCGCCCTTGCCGCTCAACAGTTTGCAGTAGGTCTCGGGTTCAATCTGCTGAATGCGTGACATGGCTGTATCGAAGGCCGCTGTGTGCATCAGATTCTCAAAAAGCGAGCAGAGCGACACGTATGTGAGCAGAATCTGCATATTGGTGGTGCTGCCAACCCATGGTTCCAATGTCTTGATTGTCAGCATGTAGTCTTTGTTGTCGAGAAACAGTTCCGCCAGTTTCAGGCTGTTGTCCATCGACTCAGTTTTCACATCAACAATCTTCTTTATGCGGTCGACGCAGGCGGTTTTCACCGAGCGCACGTGCGTAATCGAGTCCACTTCGCTGATGGTTTTGAGTTGTAGGCGAAGGTTCAGCTTGTCGATGGTTTCCTTCTTCAGTGTTGTTGAGTAAAGTCTGTCGATGCCCGATTGCAGGCGGCTGCCGATGTCTTTGAACAGTCCGTCGGGGTAGGTGATTTGTATCAGCAAGTCGTTGAAGGCGATGTACTCGTTGTAGGGGCTCATTTCGGCCAAAGCGCTGATTTTCTCTTTCAGCTCGGCATCCTTCACCTGTCCCAGCCTGTGGCGCAGCCAAAGGTCGTTCATGGCCAGGCCGGCAAATTCGGGTGTCGCAGGAATCCGCATCTCATCGAGTGCGTCGGGGGTGTAATCGCCGGTCAGAATGCGCTTCATAACCAGTTTTTGTATCGACAGTGCCAGCACGCGGTCCGACGAGTCGCACGCTTCGCTGAACTTGCGCAGTACGAACGGACGCTCGTTCTTGCCTGTCACATCGTACACAATGCGCATGCTGATGCGGGCGTAGCGGTGTTTCTGCAGAATGGGTTCAAGCTCTTTGGCCAGATTTTTCTTTAGAATGGTGTCCTGCACCTGTTCAATATTGAGTCGTGCCAGATTGCTGTATTTTGTTGAGCGGATGTCAGTTGCAAAGTCGTCCCAGTTGTAGTCGGTTATAATTTCGGTTGTGGTTGAGTCCATCTGCCGTTTTTCGAGCGCGCGGACAATGCTTTCGGCGCGGCGGCGCTGCAGGTTGCGGTTCACCGAGTCGCTGCCTTCAACCGACGAGTAGGCCGTGATACTCATGTTCAGGATTTTAAAGTCGCGTTGCTCGAGTGCTTCCAGAAACGGTTCAATGTCCGCTTCGTTGTAGTCGGCCTTGTTGCCTTTGAACGGAATCACAAACTCAAGGTCGGCGCTGTCGGGCACGGGTTTGTAGCCGCCGAATCGCGAGTTGATTGAGATGGTGTCGGCCAGCAGTTTCACGTTGTTTTTGTAAGTGCCTTTAATCGGGTAGATGAACGATTTCGGCACACTTGTGCATACTGCGCCATCCTGCACAATGAGCAGGTTTATCTCGCTGTTGGCCAAATCCACTTCAGGCGGCAAATCGGCAACTTTCGTCTTGATGGCTTTGGGCCGGCCTTCTTTGGCTGCCAGATTCTTCTTGAAAAGTTTTTTTGCTTTCACCGGCTTGGTCAGCACGCCGCGGTTGAAACGGTTGTAATCCAGAATGTTGCGTTCGAGACTGCAGTCGTATTGTTCTTTTTGCAGAATGTCGAGAGCCAGCGCGTCGGTGTTGTTGCGCAGCAGCTTTTGCAGCGGCTTGGCGTTTTCCATATCGATGTAAACCTGTCTGTCTTCAATCACAAGCGCGTCGCGGAACTCATGCAGGTTGGTCATGCGGTTCACGCGCTTGCACACTTCGGGGTCGTAGACGTCGAGCCCCATGTTTTTCTCGGTGTACGGCACTTTCAGTTGGCTGCGGTTGCGCATTCCTTCGTTGAACGAACGGAAATTGCCAAGAACAACACTTACAAATACACGTTTACCATCGGCGTCGATATGTGATGAAACACCTATATATCTGTATTTTGTGCTTTCAAAGAGTGCGGCAATTTTACTATTCGACATCCATCGGAAAACCAGTTCCTCAGCCATCTGGTAATACGATAGTTCCAGTTTGCCCTTAACTACATTGATTTTGGCCGTTATCTCATCAGCTTCGCTTGAACCTCCAAAGGCCTGCATACGTTCGCCCACAGGTAGTTTCAACTTCGCATTAGGGTCATCCTTTGCCATCAGGGCCATGTATTCTGATTGTTCGTTGGCCACGGCAAACATGAGCTGCCGGAAATGTAAAGGCTCGCAGTCGCGCTCATATAGAATGTAGTTTATTTGGTCGATGATGATGCTATCGAGCAGTTTTGGGTAGAAATCATCGGGGTCGATCGGTGTGATTGCCGCTATCGGCTCACCTTCAATATGATAGATTTTGCGAGCCACATTCTGCTGTGCCGTTACAATCAGTGAGCCGGCAAGAATAATCAGTAGGGCGAGTGCTATCTTTTTAGCCATCAGTTTCCTTTTTCTAAAAAACTCGCAAATCTACAAATTATTGTTAGTCTGCCTATAGCGATTTTCATTTTTGCATATTGGGGTCGGTGGCGCAGATGGCCGCCAGCCGTTCCACAAATTTCCGTTCCGACGGATGTTTCTCGTACATGTAGAGCAGCATTTCGTCTTGCGCTTCACGCGATTGCCTGAGAATGGACAGCGCCGTGGTTATCAGGCCCTGACTATAGCGCAGCCGCTGCATTTGGTCGAGCAGCGATAACTCTTTGGGCGATAGCGGGTTGCGGTTTTGCATTGGTTGCGGACGGCTAAATGTTTGCAAGAAACTCTTTTATAAAATAATAAATCATCGCGCTCGACAGAATGAGTTTCAAAACCAGTCCGGTCATGATTCCGACAAACGACCCCAAAGCGGCGTACAGAGAGCGGTCAGTATCATTGTTGCCGGTGTACTCGCCAATGAAAGCGCCAATGAGCGGGCAGAACACAATTCCGGGCAAACCGAAAAACATCCCCACAAAAACACCGATTGTGGCGCCCCAGGTTCCGCGCTTGGTGCCGCCGAACTTTTTTGTGCCCCACGCTGGTACAATGTAGTCGAGCACCACGGCGGCCACAGCCAGCACGGCCATGGTAACCATAAACGCGGTGCTGAAATTGCCCCATCGTGTGAATTGCAGCATCAGCAGCGACAGAAAACTCAATGGCGGTCCTGGAATGACCGGCACAAAACAGCCGAAAAATCCCGCCAAAGCCAGAAAAACGCCGAGTGTCAGAAGAATGTAATCCATAACTTTGTAAATATAGTGTTTACATATGTTTGATTTGCACAATTAGTATAGTTTGGCAATGATGCGTCGGCTACTTTCCCTTCATCTCAACCACCTGTCCCTTAACCGTTTCCACATCATACTCAAAGTATTTTCCAAACTCGGGCTGACCGATGCTTGCCTTTTCCGACACAATCGGCTCTTTCACATCAGCCGACACAAGCAGAGCGTTCGGGCAAGTGCCTTCGGCGGGTTTTAGGCCAGCGCCTTCGAGTTCAACGGCCGAGCGGATTCGCAGTGTTCCGCCGATGGTCGATGTGATTTTTGCCGACGCCAGTTTGCCGCCATTCCAATCCATATCAACCACAAATCCGCCGCGGGCGCACAAGCCGCTCACACTGCCGTCGGCCCAAACGTCGGGCAGGGCAGGCAGAAGATGCACGGCGCCATCGTGGCTCTGCAGCAGCATTTCGGCCACGCCAGCGCAGAATCCGAAGTTGCCGTCAATTTGGAAAGGCGGATGCGCGTCGAACAGATTGGCATAGGTGCGTCCGTTGCCGCGTGCCATCCACGGGTTTCCGCCCGACGGCAGCAGATTGAGCATATTGCAGATAATCCGATAAGCGTGATTGCCGTCGAGCAGACGCGCCCAAAGGTTGATTTTCCAGCCGATAGACCAGCCAGTGGCCATATCGCCACGCTGCGTGAGCGTGTTTTTGGCGGCCTCAAACAGTTGCGGTTGCTTGAATGGCGAAATCTGATTCGACGGATACAGCCCGTACAGATGCGACACGTGGCGGTGTTGGTCGGTCGGGTCGTCGGCGTCAACAAGCCACTCTTGCAGTTGGTTGTGCTGCCCAATCGCCATTGGCGCGATGCGGCCGAGAACGGTCTGCGCCGAATCGCGGAAAGCGGCATCAACACCGAGCACCGCCGAAGCCGCAATTGCCTGATTCAGAACATCAAAAACAATTTGATTGTCCATCGTGCAGCCCGCCGTCATCGACGAGCCGTCGTTGGTGTAGCCGTGTTCGGGCGATGTCGAAGGCGTGGTCACCAGATAGCCCAGCGTGGGGTGCTCAACCATCGCCGTCATATAGAATCGGGCGCTCTCTTTCAATATGTTATAGTTGTCGGCAAGGAATTTTCGGTCGCCAGTGAACAGATAATGCTGCCAGATGTGCGTTGTGAGCCAGCCGCCGCCGTTGGGCCACATTCCCCAGTAGGCGCCGTCAATCGGGCCCGTCACACGCCATATGTCGGTGTTGTGGTGAGCCACCCAGCCGTCGGCGTTGTACATCTGCCGAGCCGTGGCGCGGCCAGTCTGCGCAAGGTCGCCAATGAGCGAGAACAGCGGCTGATGGCATTCGCTCAAGTTGGTCACTTCGGCAGGCCAGTAGTTCATTTCAGCGTTGATGTTTATGGTGTATTTGCTGTCCCACGGCGCGTCGACCATATTGTTCCAGATGCCCTGCAGGTTGGCCGCCTGCCCGCCAGGCTGCGACGACGAGATGAGCAGATAGCGCCCGTATTGGAACATCAGCGCCACCATTGCTTGGTCGTTGCCCTTGTTGAAGGCTTCCAACCGACGGTCGGTCTCAATGGCCGAACTGTCCGATTTTGGCAACTCAAGCCGCACGCGGTCAAATTGCTTTTTGTATGCTGATATATGATTGGCTAACAGTTGCTTATAATCTTTCTCAACGGCTTTCGCCAATGCCGATTCAGCCGCTTCTTCGGCATTTCCGCTCACATCGTTGTAGTTCACAAAATTGGTTGCCGATGCAATGTAGATGGTTGCCGACGATGCGCCGCGCACCATCAGTTTGTTCTCGCCAGCCAGATTGGTACCGTCGCTTTTCACTGTAACTGCCAGATATGCACCCAGTTTGGCATCAACGCCTTCCTGCGATTTTCCGTCAATCTTGACAATCATTTTCACATCTTCGGCGCTTTTGAAGCCACCAGTGCCAACAATTGTTGTCTTATTGTCCTTCACATCGATGGTGTTCGGCAGCGGGCAGTTGTGACTGATGTCGAAATTCAGCGCCTTCCGTTGGTCCGAGTCAATGCGCACAACTATCACATTATCAGTCAGTGAAGCGAAAGCCGTGCGCGTGATGTTGGCGCCATTGGCCGCAAAACGCGTGGTGGCTGTGGCATTGCTGATATTCAAGTCGCGATAGTAGTTGCTAACATCTTGAATATCTGATATATCGATAAACAAACTGCCCAGCGTTAGATAGCCCATACCGTTCTGTCCTGTAAAGAAATTCTGATTCACAACATCTTGTGCTTCAGCAAATTTGCCGTCAAAAATCAGTTTCCTGACCTTTGGCAGAGCCGCGTTGGCCTTTTCAGGGATATTGTTGTGCGGACCGCCAGCCCAGAACGTCTCGTCGTTGAGTTGGATTTCCTCGTGTCCCGTGCCGCCGAAAATCATTCCGCCCAAATGCGAGTTTCCGATGGGCAGCGCCTCGGTCCAGGCCTTTGCAGGCTGCGAGTACCACAACTTAAGTTCTTCATTGTCAGCCTTGTTGCCGCACGAGCAGACAACCGCGCCAACCATTAACGCTAATGCAATTTGTTTCTTCATACAGAGTGTGTTTTGTTTTCGTAAATATATCTAAAAGTATTTTGTACTTTTATAAATATGGGGAAAATTTTGTGCGCGCTTTCCGCGAAAGTCCCGCCTGCCGCTATCTTACAGCATTGAGCACAGTTTCGGGCAACGTTCCCAAAAGGGTTATGGCAGAGAGTTTGCGGCCAATGTCTTTAAGCGAGTGGCCGCAGTGGTATAGGTTGTTATCGACAATGAGCCAGCGGTCGTGCGAAGGGGCGGTCCAAATGTGCGTGTCAATTGGCTCAACGCCAGCGGCAGAGTTGTGGATATTGCGCAGCGCGGTCAGGTCTTTGCCAGAATAAATATCGGCGGTAACGCCAGAGCCGCGCACATCGAGCATCTCAAATGTTGCGGCATCAACATACGCATCGATTATGACAACTCGCTGTGTGGCGCTTTTTATGAGTCGCTCAAGCAGAGCCCGCGCCTCAAAAAACTGCCCGTCGAAAAACACTTGCTCAACGGGCAGAGCGTTGGTTCGCACAAAGAAGTCGATTTTGTTTTCGGCATCAGTCATACGCTGTTCAAGCCTTTCAAAACGCTGATTAACAGCATATCCTTTTAGCAGATAGTCTTTCAGTACACGATTCGCCCATTGGCGGAATTGAGTGGCATTACGGGAACTAATTCTGTAACCAACTGATAGAATAGCGTCTAAATTGTAATGTTGAACATCCCGCTTAACCATACGCGAACCTTCAAGTCGAACTACCGAGAAAACCTCGGTAGTTGAGTTTTTGTCCAGTTCCTGTTCTTGAAATATGTTCTTCAAATGCAAGCCCACATTATCGGTAGAGCATCCGAACAACAATGCTATCTGCTGCTGCGTCAGCCACACCGTTTCCTCGCTTAACCGCACTTCGAGTTTTACGGCTTCGTCGGGTTGGTATAGTATGATTTCGTTTCTATCTGTCATAATGTTTGCTTGGCAAAGTGTTCTTGTACAGAGCAATACAAATGTATAAAAGTCAACTTGAAAAAGAAAACGTTTTTGAATATACCGTTCAGAAGCCCCGCTTGCCGCTATCTTACAGCACAGAGCACCGTTTCGGGCAGCGTTCCCATAAGGGTTATGACTGAGAGTTTGCGGATTCTTCCTTTTCTTCTTCCTCTTTCTTTCTTTTAAACTTGGCTTTCAGCCGTTTAACGCCTTCCACTCCCAGGATTGTCAGGCCGCCGTATTGGCAGGTTTTGGCCAGGCCGAAAAGCACAACCCACAGCGCGCCTTTGACTTGCGGCGAAAGGAACGGAAAAGCCATCTGTGCAAACGACAGAATGTAGAACGGAATGCAAAGCAGCAGAATCACCACACCCGTCCTGAACGACAGCCCTTTAAGGAAGTTTTTTATCTTTTCCAACATTTTCAATCGCGCGTTTTTGCAAATATATCAATCTTCCAGCCATCCAAAAACCTTTGCCTCAATGATTTTGGCATTCTCGGGCGAACCGAAATTGAGTTTTAAGAATCTCATTGTCAGGTCATTGTGCTCAATAACGATTTTTTGCGGCGCGCGGTCGTAGTGCGCAAGTTGAATGTAATAGCCGCCATCGTTTGATATTGAGACGGTTACATCGTCGGTGGCACTGCCGAGCGTCACTTCAACGCGCTTGAGCGTAATGCCGCGCTCGGTGTCCAGAACCCATTGCGGCGCCTTGTCGGTTGGGGCGGGCTGCCAAAAGGTCCGCTCGTCGCCGTCGGCGGCCATACCAGCCGAATGGCCAGGCGCGTTGCTGTGCGCAAATGTCGGGTTGTTGGTGCCCAGAATCTGAATATCGTCATCTGTTCTTGCCTTGCGTTTCTGAATGTACGGGCGGTCGGCAACCACAGGCGTTTTGCCCTCAACAAACCGTTCGCCGCCCACAAACTCAAGTTCAATGGTGCCCGAAGCCAGTCCGTCCGACGTTGCCTCAACAACCGTTTTGCCCGACTGATACGCACGCATCTCAATGGCGCACAATCCGTCAAGAATCTGAATGTCAGAGTTTTTCGAGAAGCAAATCTCTCTGCCTGTCGGGAATTCGCCAGGGCCCGAAACAATGCGCAGTCGCACGTCGGGCGAGTTCGAAATGAGCCGTCCGCTTGCGTCTAAAACGCTGACTGTCAGCCGCACATCGTCGGTTCCGTCGGTCAGTATGCCTTTGGTTTTGGTCGATTCGATTTTCAAAGCCGCGGGTTCGCCTTCGGTTGGCCATTCGGGCGGCGCAATGCCCGCGTATTCGTTTCTGTACCAATAATATGCACGTTTCGGAATGCGGAAATAATCGATGATTCCCGTCTTGCCCAACTGACTGCCGAAAATGCTTCCGTGGTCGAACCCGCACCAAATGCACTGTCCGCCGCGCCACTCAACACCCTTGTAGGCATCGTCTTTCTGCAAATCGGCCCACCCAGGGTCGTACACGCCAGGGCGAATAGCCGTTGTGGTGCTGTATTCCGACACCAGCGACGGAATGCCAGGCCGAATGAAGTCGGGAATGGTTGCGCCGTCGCCGTTGTAGCCAACAGCGTCGCCAAGCAGGTCGAAGCGGTCGGCGCCGAGCGGACGCTGAGCCCCACCAATGGCCGCATAGCGCGTCGTGTCGAGTTGGTGGGTGCGCTCAACCATCTTGCGCAGCAGATTTTTGGTGGCCGCAATTGTCTGACGCTGAGTGAAAAACACTTCGTTACACATCGACCACGCGAAAATCGAAGGTTGGTTCCGATTGATAACAATCATCTCTTCGAGTTGTTGCAAAACGCTCTGCTCAAAAGCCGCAGTGTCTTCATTATTAATAGGATAGGCGCTTGCATACCAATATCCGTCCTGTTGGTTGCCGCCCGTTCCCCAAAACGCCATTTCCGACCAAAACAAAATGCCCTGACGCGAGCACTCGTCGGCAAAAGCGGGCGAATGCGGATAGTGCGAGCCGCGTATCATATTGAAACCTGCCTCTTTAATCATCCGCACGTCGCGGCGGACGGCCTCTTCGGTAATGGCGTCGCACCAGCCAGCGTGGTCTTGGTGAACATTGGCGCCGCGCAGGTATAAGTGCTTGCCGTTCAGGAAGAAACCGTGGTCGGCGGTCCAGTCGAGCCAACGGAACCCGAAAACCGACGATTGCGAATCTATCACCTTAGTGCCATCAACTATCTGACATTCAGCCGTATAAAGTGTAGGCGAATCAACCGACCAAAGCATTGGGTTGGCAATTTCCGCTGTCGCGATATTGGCGGTCAAGCGCTCGCCAGCCTTCATTTTCAGTTCTTTATCGCTTTGCGCGACGATTGCGCCCTTGCCGTCTTTGACAATCAGCCGCAAAGTGGCCGTTTTGTCCGCATTAGCCTGATTTTCAATGGTTACATCGGTACTAACCGCAGCCGATTTGCCTTCGGTTTCCTTCAGACCAGGCGTTGTGATTTGCAGACCGCACCACGCAATGTGCGTCGGGTTTTTCTTGGCCAGCCGCACCGTGCGGTAAATGCCGCCGTTGAAGTTGTGCTCGCCCGCACGCGGTGCAACTTTTGGATTCCAAATGTTGTTAACTCTCACTGCCACAATATTTTCGCCCACTACGGCATTCTCGGTAATATCAATGCTGAAACCCGTGTAACCGCCTGTGTGCGAGCCGCTTGGCTTGCCATTGACAAATATCTCAGCTTCCTGAAAAACGCCGTCGAATTCAATGAACAGTCTGTTTTTCAAGTCGTTGGCCGAAAGGTTGATTTTCTTGCGATACCAGCCGTAGCCCGTGTAAAAATCGCGCGACATAAAGTAAGGTATTGCAAATGAGTGCGGTATCCCAATCTTCTGCCACTGCGAATCGTCGAAATCCGCGTTTTGCGCGCCATCGAAATCGCCCAACGCAAAAGTCCAATTGGCATTTATCACTTCAGTGCCGTAATCGGTTGTTTTTGTGCACGATACCGCTATTGCAAATACGGCAGTCAGGGCGGCGAGTGAGAGTTTGTGTATCTTCATAATCAGTTGGTTAAATATTTGCAAATAAGTTTTTTGCGTTCGAAAACAAAAAAATCCGACACACTTTGACCGTGTCGGATTTTTGTTTCAACTATTCGCAAATCACCACGCCGCCATTGCACGGAATGGTAATCGCAACTTGCTGTTTCTTGTTAATTTTAAAATCTTTAACACTGCCGTTCAGGTTGGCGTCGTCGCTGTAGAGTTTCACGGTTGAGTTGGCGTTGAGCATTGGCAGGTTCAGGTTGAGTTTAAGCGTTTCCTTCTGCGCGTTAATGCCCACAATGTACCATTTGTCGGCGTGGCGGCGCGCCAGAACAGCGTACTTTCCAGGATAGCCGTCAATGAACTTCACCTCGTCCCAGGTTGTCGGCACCTGTTTCATAAAATCGACGGCCCAGACGGGTGCGTCGGTCAGGTTGTTGGGCGCCATAGCAAAGTGATTCACAGCCGTTTGGAACATAACCGAAATGGCCAGCGCAAACACATCCGACGTGCGGCGCGTGTTGCCGTGCTGATTGTCGTAGGCGTAGTGCTTGTTGAGCGTGCTGCCGCCCCAGTCCATACTGCCCACC
The DNA here is from genome assembly GCA_946186925.1 of uncultured Bacteroidota bacterium. Taxonomy (GTDB): domain Bacteria; phylum Bacteroidota; class Bacteroidia; order Bacteroidales; family SZUA-534; genus RUG13583. Next base: position 48,930 of record CAMHPA010000005.1, read on the forward strand.
GTGTTGCGAATGAACGGGTGCAGAGTGGCGCAGAAAGCCTCGTTGTCGCACTCGTTTTGGCCGAAAGCCAGATTCTCGCTTGCGCGGACGGCCTCACAAGCCGCAAAGTTCGGGTACATACGTTCCCAACCGCGCGGAAGCGTGCAGCCGTGGAAGATTACCAGCAGACCGTAGTCATTGGCGTCGTTCAGAATATCCTCGTAGAGTTGCATCATCGGCTGCTTGTCGCTGCCAAAGAAATCCACCTTAATTCCGCGAATACCAATGCTTTGCATCCATTTCATCTCGGCGCGGCGGGTGATTATGTTGTCCATAATTCCGCGCGGACTCTGCGGCGCGTCGTTCCAGTAGCCGTTCGAGTTGTACCACAAGTAGATAGCCACGTTTTTCTGCTTTCCGTAGTCGGCCAGTTCCTTTATTTTGTCGCGGCCGATTTGAGTGTCCCAAAGCGCGTCAATCAGCACCGACTCGAAGCCCATTGCGGCCGAAAAATCGATATACTTCTTCTGCACATCGAAGTTGGTATTGCCGTCCATTCCGATAATCCACGACCACGAGCCGCGTCCGTACTTGTATTCCTGCGACGCCTCGTAGAGCGGTTTCACATAGTCGAATGCTACCGTAGTCTCAACAATCGGTGCCAGAGTTTTGCCCAAAGTTATTGTGCGCCAAGGTGTTGACGACGGCAGAGTCATTCCAGGCGTTGAAGAGCCCAGACCGTTCATCTCGCCCTCTTGCGGAAGGCCGATAGTGTAGAGCCCGCCGTTGCCGCCCATCAGTCGGCCACCAAAGTAGCGGCCGTTCACGCCAGTTTCCGAAATCAGAATCCAGCCCTTGTCGGCGTTCTTGAACAGGCACGGGAAGGTGTAGCCTTGTCCCCAGCCGTTCTTTCCAAGTGCGTCATCCACAGTGTAATGCGTCTCGTACGAAGGTGTTGTACGCGCGAAACCGCCCATTGGGGTGGCCTGCGGGCAAAGGAAAGTGGTGGCGCCGTCGGGCAAGCGGAAGCCCGAAGCCTCTTCTTTGACCACGCAGCAGAACGTAGGACGCTGAGCCATAAGATTATAGCGGAACACAACATCGCGGTTCGACACGTAGAACTCGACACTGTAAACGTTTTTGCCGCCCTTGGCGAAGGTGAAAATGCCGCCGTTGGCCTCAACGTCAATCTTGCTCTGTTTCGAGTTGCGCAGCGTGTAACTGTCGGTGTATTTCAGGTCTTCCTTGCTGTCGGTCAGCGACATACCGTTGGTGTAGTCGCCCAAATCGAGCACCAAACCCAGCGGCGACTGCTCAAGAAACACATCGCCGTTCAGTTTCACCGAATACGACGGCTTTCCATCGGCATCCGATATGGTTACAACTATTTGTCCGTCAGGACTTTTAATCTCTTTCTCTGTCGATTGCGCACCAAAGAATCCGCACGCCAAAACCAGACCTAATAAAACCTTTTTCATTTGCATAGTGTTGATTACGTGTTGTTTATAAATTGTATTAATAGTTTCCCCTAATTGAATTGTTAACACAAATGTAATCAAATTTTTTATAAAAAGTAAAAAATACTTTTATTTCTTTTTTGAAAAGAAAAATCGGGCGGATATTGTTTGTTGATGATAAAAACGTATTTTTGTTGGCAAAATGGTGACTGTATGGCCACCTTTTAATAAATATTTTTGAATTATGAGATACCTGACATTAGAAAAAGCCATCAGCGAATGGCAGAAAATCCAGCCGCTTTCGGAAAGTGACAAAGCGCGTTTGAGCCGCAGATTCACCATCGATTTCAACTACAATTCGAACCACATCGAAGGTAACACGCTGACTTACGGACAGACCGAGATTCTTCTGCTTTTCGGAAAAATCATAGGTGAAGCCTATGTGAAAGATGTTCAGGATATGGCGGCAAGCAATGTCACGCTCAAAATGATGAAAGAAGAAGCACTTGTGCGGGAAACACCTTTAACTCAAAATTTTATCCGCACGCTTCACAAAACGTTGCTGCGCGAAGATTATACCGTTTACCGTAATCTGCCAGGCGGTATGCAGACAAGTTATACCATTCACGCGGGGCAGTACAAAACGCGCCCAAACAGCGTCATCACCCGCTATGGCGACCGCTTTGAGTACGCATCACCCGAAGAAACGCCCGCGCTGATGACCGACCTTGTTGATTGGTACAATCAGGCCGAAACCGAAGGCCGCTTGTCGCCTGTTGAAATTGCTGCGTTGTTCCACTACCGTTATATCCGCATCCACCCGTTTGAAGATGGCAACGGACGCATTGCACGGCTGTTGGTCAATTATATACTGACAAAGCACGATTACCCGATGATAGTTGTGCGCAGCCGACTGAAAAGCGAGTATCTTGAAGCCTTGCACGCAGCCGATATGCTAGTTGGTTCGGCACCACATTTGGGCGCAAACGCATCGCTTCAAGACATAAGACCTTTTTTGCAGTATTTCAAGAATTTAGTGGCGCGTGAAGTTTACAATGATGTTTGTTTCTTGACCGAACACGATGAAAATCTTTGGTGGTACGATGGTGAACGTATCGCTTTCCGTTCACCGAATTATGGCAAACTTCTAATGCTAATGATGACCGAACCATCTTTGACTCTGACAGATATTCAGAACCATTTGGAAATCAATATGTCGGCAATTAAGAAATTAGTCGGGCAACTGATTGACAAACACTACATTGAACGTGGCACGACAGATGGTTCGTGGCGAGTTTTCATCACACCGTCGGTGTAGGGTTTAACTTCTTCAATAAAAAAGGCCTGACACCGAAGCATCAAGCCTTTAAAATTCAGCGCTTTCGACGGCTATTTGAAGAACAGTTGCAGCGTTTCGGCCAGATAGTCGCGGGCGTTCATCCAGGTGTGGCCGCCTTCGGTCTCTTTGTACTGATATTTAATGCCTTTGGCATCGAAATACTCGCGGTGAGTCTTCACGTTCTGATAAAGGAAATCGTCCTTGCCAACGCCGTACCAGAGCACCTTGAAGTTCTTCTGCATTGCTTCGGGTGTCATCAGGTTGGCGAAGCATTTGTCCATTGCTTCGGGAATCAGATAGGCGCTGTACGAAGCCATATTGGCGAACTTGTCGGGGTTGCTAAAGGCGGTGAACTGCGACTGTCCGCCACCGCGCGAGAAGCCTGCAATGGCGCGGTTTTCACGGTCGTTTAGGGTGCGGAAGTTCTGCTCAACAAACGGCATAATCTCGCCAGTCATCACGCGGGCAAACTGCTCATACATTGCAACGGCTTCCATTGTGGCGGGATTGGGCGTGCCGTGCAGCATATTGCCGTAGGGCAGCACAACAATCATCGGAACGGCCTTTCCGTCGGCAATCAGGTTGTCGAGAATGGTATTGAAACGGCCCACTTTGAACCAGGTCTCTTCGGTGTCGGTGGTGCCGCTGACAAGGTAGAATACGGGGTATTTCTTATCGGGATTCTGCTCGTATTCGGCAGGCGTATAGACGATTAGCGGACGGTAAACGCCCAACTCTTCCGATTTGTAGTTCATATAGGTGACGCGGCCGTGCGGAACATCGCGAACGGTGTAAAGCATCTCATTGTCAGGCACTTCGAAGAGCGAAGCCTTAAAGTTCTCGTTCGGGAAGACGTTCATATTGGCAGGGTCGGAAATCGAAACGCCATCGACAACAAAATTGTAAGGATAAATGTCTGATTTCGGGGCGTTTAGGGTTATTGACCATATGCCGTTGGCGTTCTTCACCATCGGCTGAAGGCCATCGGTGAACTGACTCGAGAACTCAACCTTCTGCGCGTTGGGCGCGAACACGTTGAAAGTGGCCGAACGAAGGCGGGCCTTGGTGTTGTCGAACACCATCTTGTTCTGCGCACGGTCGAAGTAGAAGTTCATCATATGCATCACGGGCGACACCAGGTTGTTGGCGCGCGGGTTCGACAGGTCTTTGGCCTTGATACCCTGCAACTCGAGCATCTTCACGGCGTAGCGGCGGCCCAGCATACGGTAGCCTTCGGCCGTAAAGTGCAGTTGGTCAAAGTTTTCGGGGCAACCGCTCGAACTGATTGCGTATGAGTTCTTAATCACTTCGGGCAGGCGGTTGACAATCGGGTTGTGAGCCGCGCAGGTGCCGCCGCGGTCAGAGTTGACGACTTCGCCAGCCAGCAGCGGAACGTTGTCGGGGTTCAGGTTCAGGTCTTTCATCAGGTCGTCGTAAACCGATTTCACCATCCCCAGCCACTCTTCCTGACCAGTGTTGGTCTCGCCTTGGTGCAGCAGAATGCCCTTAATCACGCCGCCCTGTTTCTGCGCGATTTTGGCCATATCGACAAGGCGTTTGTAGGGATTGTTGTCGTACTCTTTCAGCATACCCACCATCCAGTCGGGGCATTTGGTGCAGTAGGCGGCAATGCTGTCCTTCATAAAGGCCTTGATATCGCATCCGCCAATGGCCACGTTAATGACGCAAATGCTCACGTTTTCGGGCAGATTCTCGACCATTGTGCGGCCGAAGTAATCGACGGGCGTCAAGCCTGTGTTCTCGCGGCACAAGGGCGGAACGGCAGGATAGATTTTGCCCATCTTGCGGCCCATTTTCGGGAAATCGACGGCGGCCATCATCTTGTAGCGCGCGTCAATGTTCTCGCGGTCAACGTCTTCAATCTTGGCGTTGCCTTCCATATTCGACTGTCCGAAGCAGAGATAAACGTGCATCTCTTTGTTGTCCTTTGCATTAACCGTCAGACTTGCGGCAATGCACATCATTGCTAATAACTTTTTCATTTTTAAGTGTTTAGTGTTCCGAAAAGTTGTTGAATCGGTCAATCGGCTAGTCGGTCAATCGATTCTTTTGGCACAAATATAGCAATTCGTCAATTCAAAGAGTGCCGATTGTGCGATTTGCGAAGAAATGGGCGAATGGCGGGGTTTTGTCTTTTATATCGGATAAAACTTGTTGATTTTATCTTTTATAATGGATAAAACACAAAAAAAACGCAATTGCCGCAAAGTGTTGGCAAATTCTAATAGCACCGTTAATTTTTAGAAGATTCTTCCGCAATCACAAATCCCCCGCGCGGCAGCAGTTTCACCGTTTTGGGCAGATTGTTGGCGTCGATATTGGTGATTGTCCACGGGTTATCGGGATTGCCGCTGTCGGCGAACATTTTGAACTTGCCGCTCTTGATAAAATCAAGATTCAGAGCGATTTCGCGCTCGCTGTCGCTGCCGTTGATTCCTGCCACATACCATTTGTCGTTGCGCTCGCGGGCCATTACGGCGTACTCGCCAGGGTAGCCGCAAACGAGTTTCGTCTCGTCCCAAACGGTCGGCAGGTTGGTGAAGAACCGCTGAACTTCAGTTGGTTGCGACAGGTAACTTGTCGGGCGGTCGGCAAGGTGCAGCACGGCCGATTCAAAAAGCACCGTCAGCGCCAACTCGTGGGCGTGCGTGGTGATGTGCGGAAACTGCGAATCGGTGAAGGTGCAAGGCGTGTAGTCCATTGAGCCCACCACGCCGCGGGTGAACGGCAGAGTGGCGTTGTGCATTGCGGCCCTGTCGGTCAGGAATGGGGCGTTGTTGTACCATTCGGCACCCATAACTGCTTCTGTACTAACCAGATTCGGATATGTTCGCTGCCAGCCGCGCGGCAGTGTGGCGCCGTGGAAATTGACCAGCAAATGGTGCTTTGCGGCGCTCTCGAGCAGTTCAATGCAGTATTGGTTTGTGCGCTGCTTGTCGCCTTCAAAGAAATCGATTTTAACGCCCGCTATGCCATTATCTTCCAGCCATTTGAATTCTTTTTCTCGGTCTTCGGCCTTGTTCAGCCGATATTTCGGACCAGGGGCGCGGTCAACCCATTTAGTGGTTGAATTATACCACATTAGCAGTTTCACGCCCTTCTGTTTCGCGTAGGCGATGGCTTCGTAGATGTTGCCGCCGTGCATTTCGTCCCATTCGGCGTCGATGAGCGTGTAGGGCAGTTTCAGTTCGGCGGCCAAGTCAATGTATTGTTTTACAATCTGATAATCGCTCGAACCGTGGTTGTAGGCCCAGTAAATCCACGATGCCACACCAGGCTTAATCCATTCATTATCAGCAATTCTGCACGGCGTGCTCACGTCAGTCACAAGAGTCGATTCCACCACGTCGGCCAGCGACCCGATGATGGCCACGCGCCACGGCGTCTGCCAGCCGTCGCTCAGTGCAAGGCGGTTTTCGTCGTTTTGGATTTTGTAACTCGACGCGGCGGTGTTTCTCAAACTTGAGCCACTGTTTTTGCCTGTCATATCTGCTTCAGTGATAAGAATATACAGACTGTCTTTCGGTTCAAAAAGCGACGGGTAGGCCCAGTGGCAGCCTTCGCGTTCCTTCGGATTTGGCCAGTAAAACTTTTCGTACGAGTCGTCGAAGCGCTGCAGCCAGCGTTTGGTCGAATCGGCAAAATGGTAGGTGGTCTGCTCTTGCAGGAAGTTGCACTCGCTGTATCCCTTGGCCAGCGCAAAGCGGAAAGCCACGCCGTTGTTGTAGGCGCGCACAATCACGTTCTGTGTGCGGTTGTTGCGGTCAACAAAACTGAAGGTGCGCTCGGTTGCCTGATTGATGCAGTGCAAACGCTTGCCCGACAGCATTTTATAGTTGTCTTGGATGTCGATGGTTTTCGATGCGTTTTTGTACGACAGAAAAGCGTCAGCCCCTTCTGTGAGTCCGAATTTTGGAATCGAAATCACCTTATCCCATTCACCGTCAGTCATATAATAGACGTTGAGCGACGGAATGTTATCGACGTTCAATTCGCATTGGAAACGGATTTTGCCGTTGGGCGATGTCAGGCCCAATTTTTGGTCGAACTTGCCGTCGGCGGCACTCGAAGCACCCAGCAACGCAACTATCAGACATACAGCCGATAGGAAGATGCACGCAAGGGCACAAATCAGAAGTGAGCGTTTGTTCATTTGTCTAATCGTTTAATTGTTCAATCGGTCAATCGTTTAATCGATTATTCATTTAATTGTATTTTAAGTACTTACCATTCGTTCCCAATCATTCAATTCACCGTTTCACCAGTTCACCAATTCACCGTCAATTCTGCGCAATCACAAATCCTCCGCGCGGCAGCAATTTCACCGTTTTCGGCAGACTGTTGGCGTCGATATTTTCGATTGTCCACGGGCTGTCGGCATTGCCGCTGTCGGCGAACATTGTGAACTTTCCGTCTTTTATAAAGTCAAGATTCACAGCAATTTCGCGTTCGTTGTCGGTGCCGTTGATGCCCGCAACGTACCATTTGCCATTGCTTTGGCGCGCAACAACCGCATAATCAGCAGGATAGCCGCCAACGAATTTCGTTTCGTTCCAGGCGGCAGGCAATTGCCCGAAGAAGTTTTGCACTTCCTGCGGCTGCGCCAGAAGGCTCTCGGGGCGGTCGGCAAGGTGCTGCAGGCCAGACTCAAAGAGCACCGTCAGCGCCAACTCGTGGGCGTGCGTGGTGATGTGCGGATGCTGCGAATCGGAAAAAGCGCACGGCGTGTAGTCCATTGAGCCGACAACGTTGCGCGTGAACGGCAGCGTGGCGTTGTGTGCAGCGGCCTTGTTGGTGAAGGTCGGTACGTTGTTGTACCACTCGGCGCCGTAAACCGCTTCGGTGCTCAACAGATTGGGATAGGTGCGCTGCCAGCCGCGCGGCAGGGTGGCGCCGTGGAAATTCACCGTAAGATGGTGGCGTGCAGCCGATTGCAGCAAATCGATGCAATAACTCATATTCATTTGATTGTCGCCCGAGAAAAAGTCGATTTTCACGCCCGCAACCCCGATTTTCTCGAGCCACGCGAACTCTTTCTCGCGGTCTTCGGGCTTGTTCAGGCGGAACTTCGGCCCAGGCGCGCCGTCAATCCAGCCAACCGACGAACTGTACCAAATCAGTGGCTTAACCCCCTGACTAACAGCGTATCGCACGGCGTCTTCAATGGTTTTGCCGTCCTTCATTTCGTCCCATTCGGCGTCGATGAGCGCGTACGGAAGTTTCAGACTGACAGCCAAATCCACATATTTTTTGATGATGTTGTAATCGTTCGAGCCGTGATTGTAGGCCCAGTAAATCCACGAAACCACGCCAGGCTCAATCCATTTGGTGTCGTCGATTTGGCAGTCGTCGGCCACGTCGGTAATCAGCGTAGATTCCACAATATCAGCCAGATTGCCGATAATCGCCACGCGCCACGGCGTCAGGTGCGAGCCGCTGATTTCGGTCTCGTTCTTGTCGGGGCGGACGTTAAAAATCTCGATGTTGTCGCCGTCGTTCCAAAGGCACGAAGCGCTGTTGTCGGCGCCCACGCCCGATTCGCTCAAAAGCACAAAAACGCTGTCCGACGGCTGCATAAGCGCGGGGTACGACCAGCGGCAGCACCAGCCGTTTTTCACGAAAGTGCCTGAAAAACTGAACACTGCCTTCTGCTTTGCGGTGGTGTCGGGCGTGAAAAATCCTTCGTACGACTCGGCCCACTGCATAAACCAGCGGCGCGTGCCTTCCCGAATCTCGTAAGATGTTAATTCTGTGGGAATTGCCATTGGCTCGGCCACGTTGTGGAACTGATAGCGGAAGGCGATTCCGTTGTTATAGACGCGGAAAATCAGGTCGGTGTTCGCGTCCAGCGCGGCCGTGTACTCGTTGGCCTGATTGGTGCAGTGCGACCGCTTGCCAGCAATCATTGAGTAGTCGGCGCTCACCGCTTGCGCGAATTTCAGTTCGGGGGCGGCGGCAAGGCTGTCGTAGCCGATTCGGGCGATTGTAAGTGCGTCATTATCAAGATATTTCACAAGATACTTGCCCGTTTCGGCATAAACGGTTATCCGTCCGTCGGGCGAAACTGCGACTTGTTCTTTTTTTGAACTGCAACTTGCTGAAATCAAAGCAATTGCAATCGCAAACAGCGATATGGCACTGCTTCTTTTCATATCAATTTATTTTGTCTGATTAACGAATTTGATTGTTCCGTCGGCGTTGAATTCCATTTCGTCAACGCAAACCGAGCGGCGTCCGATGGCGCCCTTCACGCCGTCGATTTCGAGCGTGGCGTTGTGGTAGAACAGCCACCATTTGCCGCAGAACTCAACCACCCCAGGGTGGATTGTGAAACTGTTCGCGGCTTCGCCCGTAACCTGCCCGCGGGGTGTCCACGGGCCGCTGAACGACGGCGCTGTGGCATAGTCGATGGCTTCGCCGCCACGGCCCCACGACGCGTAAATCAGGTAGCAGGTGTCGTTGCGCTTTGTGAGCCACGGGCCTTCGGTGTATTTCGGTACGTTAACCACCTGAATGTCACTGTCTAACTCAATCATATTGGGCTTGAGTTTGGCCATAAAGCAAGTGCCGTTGCCCCAGCAGAGCCAGGCGTCGTCGCCGTCGATGTAAACGGTCGGGTCGATGTCGTTCCACCAACCGCGAGCACCGTTCGAAGTCATTGTGTCACAAATAATTGGCTTGCCGATTGCGTCAACAAACGGACCCGTCGGCGAGTCGCTCACAGCCACGCCGATGGCGTAACCCGAGTACGGCTGCTTGCCTTGGCAGGTGATGTAGTAGTAGAATTTGCCGTTGCGCTCAACCACTTGCGCAGCCCAGGCCGTGCCCACTTTGGGCGTCACGGTATCGGCCCACGCAAAATCGCCAGGGCGCAGCACCGAGCCGTGGTCGGTCCAGGTTTCCATATCGGCGGTCGAGTAGCAGAGCCACTCGGTGATGTTGAATTCCTTGCCGCCGCCAGCGCTGTCCTGACCAGGATAGAACTCGTCGTGGCCAACGTACAGATAGAGCCTGTCACCCGAAACCATTGGTGCGGGGTCGGCAGTGAACTTATTGCGAATGAGCGGGTTGCCTTCGAAAGTGAAGGTGTTTTGCGATTGCTGCGCCGTGCAGCCAACCGCCAGCAGAGCCAGCCCGAAAAGAAGGTTTTTGTTCATTGTTTTAATGTTTAATCGGTGAATTGGTGAATCGGTGAATCGTTTAAGGGTTTAAAAGTTTAAGACTAAACAGCGAAGCGACTTACCCCCTAAACCCTTACCAACACCCAACACCTAACACCCAACACCATTCTGTTAACAACTTATAACTTAATAACTTATAACTTAAAACTTATTTAAACAAATGCGGAATAAACTGATTGAAGCAGCGACGCCAGGTCAGCCATTCGTGGGCAGTGCCTTCCGAAAGGTAGAATTGGGCGTCGGCGCCGCACTCGCGCAACTGTTTCACAAGATTTTCTGTGCCGAAATTCTCTTCAGAGCCGCAGCCCAGGAAGAAATAGTGGAACTTCTTGTTGAAATCCTTGTCGTTGAAGATGCCGTTGTAGGCCGTCTTGGTGTTCAGACCGAAGATTGCGCCGCTGAACGCGCCAGCGTACGAGAACACTTCGGGGTTGTTGAACACCGTGTTGAACGTTTGGAATCCGCCCCACGACAGGCCAGCCATTGCGCGGTTGTCGCGGTCGGTTTTGGTGCGGAAAGTCTTGTCAATCATAGGAATCAAATCCTTGATAATCACGTCGTAGAACGATGCACCGAACTCGTTCATTCCGCCTTTGGCAGGATTGAAGCCTTCGGCCACGTCGCCGTTGTCCATAACCACAATCATTGGCACCACGTTGCCAGCGGCGATTTGGTTGTCCATAATGTTCTGCATAAAGCCCTGAGTCGACCAGCCAGTCTCGTCTTCGCCCATTCCGTGCTGCAGGTAGAGCACAGGGTAGCGCTTGTCGCCCGATGTCTCGTATTCGGCAGGCGTATAGACCATTGCGCGGCGGAATTTCTGCTGAGTTTCAGAGAAATACTGCACCGAGCGCACCTGTCCGTGCGGCACTTTGGCAGGACGGTAGTAGTCGCCTTCCTTGCCTTCGGGAATCTCAATTCCGCCAGCCACGCGGCTGCAGCCGAAGTAGGTTGTTGTGAGCGGGTCGATGACCGAGATGCCGTCGGCAATCAGGAAATAGTAGTGGAAACCCACAGGCAGTGAGTCAGTTACAACGTTGAAGAATCCGTCGGCGTCTTTCTTCATTTCAAACTTCTTGCTGCAAATGTCAACCGTAAGCGCCTGAGTGTTAGGCGATTTGTAGTGGAAATAAACGCGGTTGTGGCTGTCGGTGCGCGGAAACTCGGCACCAGGAATGTTGGTTTCGGCAGCGCGTGTGTTCTTAATCAGTTCGTCGATGTTGCTGAACGGGTCAGCGTCTTGTGCCACAGCCATAAACGGCACAATGGCGGCAATTGCTAATAAAATCTTTTTCATTTTTTATAGTTTTTTTTGACATTAAATTCATATTGGCAAACATAATTAAATGGTTTTTAACCACAATTTTCCGCAATATTGAAAATCGGCTTATTCGTGCGCCGCAGATTGGTGTTCGTAGATTTTTTGTTTTGCCTTGCGGCGAATGGCGGTGAATGGCGGCGGTTTTCGTGCATTGTCCCGATGGTGTTTTTTATCGCACAGACGATACCGCCACGATAGTTGTTGGGAACACGGATTTTTTGAACGCAGATGACGCAGATTTAACGGATTGGCGCAGATTTTTCTATGCAACACCAATGCCCGCCCGCATGTAGATGCGGCGCGCTGCGTCTCTGCGTTTTGTGCACCCAATATAAACCTGCAAGGCCGCTATCCTTGCAATGTTTTGCGTTTGTTCTTGCACTGCCCCCAATAACTATCGGGAAATCTGCCAATCAGTTTATGGCTTCGCGAATGGTGGCGTTAAGAATATGCACATCGGTCAGATTGCCGCCGGTCCATACAACCCAGTATATGCCGCGCTCGCCATCATCGTCGGCCAGCTCGAGCATGTGCCGGATTTCGCCCAAAGTACATGTAAACGATTGTTCGCCAATCTTTTTCAGTATTATGTTCCGCCCGGGGCAGACGGCTTCAATCACATCGGCGCTTGAGCATACCATGCCGATTACCCAGTTGTTCATGGGCACGACAGTGCCCGAATCAGACACGAAGGTCATCTCGCCATTGGCGTAGTAGTTGAATGAAACCAAAGCTTCATCGCTATAGCCGTCGAATTCCGATGCGTCGATAAAGCTGTCGTGCATTTTTAACTCATGGTTTTCGCCATACTGTGTCGCCTTGCGGAATTCCGCGCTTTTAACAACAATGTCGCATGGGCGCTTACTCATCACGTAGGCTTCAACCACGTGCGATTTGCCTTCCGGGTCAAGGTCGACGCGCAAGGTTGTGCGGCCGTTGACTATCGGTGCCGACTCTGATGTTATAATACTCGATGTTGTGTATCTGACATTCAGGAAAAGTGTTGTGGTATCGGTGGTGATGTTGTCAACCGTCACAACCAACTGGTCGTAATCGCTGAAGTTGGCGGCAGGTTTAATGCTGTCGTCGCCAAACGACCAACCGCACCCTGCCCAGTTTTCAGTGTAGTGCATGCGGTGTGTCTCCGCGTTATATTCGCCACGCCAAGTAAGGTTTACTTCATCGGGGCTAAGTATGTATTTTGTGTCGCTTGGTGTGCTGCACGCAACGGCAAAAGCTGCTGTGGCCAGCACTACAATTTTATTAAAAGTTGTTTTCATTTATTTATTCTTAACGGATATACTTACGTATTTTTTTCTCTCTTGTCATATTTTGCAAGGTTTCTTACGAGTTCTGTTCGATTAGTTTATAGCCTCACGGATGGTTGTGTTAAGCATATGGACATCAGTTAGATTTCCGCCCTTCCATACGTTCCAATAAAGGCCATACTCACCATCATCGTCTTCAAGATCAAGCATATAGCGAATGTCACCCAAGCGGCAATCAAATGATTGCTCGCCAATTTTTTTCAAAATTATGCGGCGGCCGGGGCATACAGCCTCAATAGGGTCGGCACTTGAGCAAACAACGCCGATTCCCCAGTTGTTCATTGGCGCAATACGCCCCGAATCGGTGTCCATGTAAGTCATCTCGCCATCAGCGAAAAATTTGAACGACACCAGCGCGTCATCGCTGTAGCCGTCAAATTCCGATGCCTCGATAAATTTGCCGTGCATCCTCAGCTTACGTTCTCTCCCATATTGTATTGCCTTGCGGAAGGCACCCCCTAACAAAGTCAGCTCGCACGGATATTTGCTCATTACATAGACTTCAAGTATGTGCGATTTTCCCTCTGGGTCAAGGTCAAGACGCAAGGTGGTGCGTCCGTTAACGATTGGTGCGGTTTCCGACGATATGATATCGGTATTTGTGTATCTTGCATTAAGAAAGAGGGTTACACTATCGCCAACAATGCTGTCAACATCTACAACCAGCTGGTCATAGTCGCTAAAGTCGCCAGAAGGCATAGTACTATCGTCACCAAACCACCAACCGCATCCAGCCCATTTGTCCAGGTATGTCATGCGGTGTGTTTCTTGGTCATAGTCGCCACGCCAGGTTAAATCAGCTTTGCCGGGCTTCAAAACGAATCTCTTATTGGAAGGTTTTGATGTGCAGCATGCTAAGAAAATGACCGTTAAAACCAACAATATGCCGTTGTATGTGGTTCTCATCCTCTTTTTTATTCAGTGACTTTTATACGTATTGGAAATGTCTTTGTTACTCGATATTTCTCATATTTATGAATGAAGAATATAAACATATCAGTAAAAAAACTGCCGGCTGACATCAAGATTGTGCTAGCCGGCAGTATCATTTAAGTGCATAAGTTTTTATTTGAACAGCCTTTGAGCGAACAGATACAAATCCTCGCGCCAAACGGGCCAGGTGTGACCGCCTTCTTTCGAATCGTAGAATTCGTATTTAATACCCATAGTATCAAACTTTTGCATCATTACTTTGCAGTTGTTGTAGGCAATGTCGGTTGAACTGCCTTGCGACAGCCACAGCAGTTTGATGTTCTTGTTGAACTGGTCTTTGTTGGCTTCCAAATACTTGTAGCATTTGGTGCCGGGGTCGTTGTCGCCGCCGCGGTTGTTGGCAAACCAGCCCGAGCTGAACACGCCCAGATAGTTGAAGAAATCGTTGTGCGGCATACCCACGTGCATTGTGTAGAGTCCGCCCATCGACAGGCCGGCAAGAGCGCGCATTTGCGGACGTGCGTCGACGCGGTAGTTTTTCTCAACAAACGGTACAATGTTGTCCATAATCTCTTTCTCGATGTCATCGTAGCCGCCCACGTTGGCGTCGAGGCTGACAAGAATCATCGGCACAGCCTTGCCTTCGGCGGCCAGATTGTCGAGAATGATGTTTCCGCGACCTTGGTTAACCCAGCCGCGGCAGTCCTCGCCACCGCCGTGGATAATGTAGAACACGGGATATTTCTTATTGGTGTCTTTATCGTAGCCGGCGGGGGTGTAGACGTACATTGTGCGCCACGATTTGGTCACGCTTGAGAAGTAGTTCTCGGTGCGGATGCAGCCGTGCGGAACGTCCTGAATCTGATATTGTTTGCCACCGTCGAGGTAGGGCACTTCAACGCAGCTCATCATACGGCCGCAGCCGAAGAAGGTCTCGCTGCCCGGGTCGTTCACCGACACGCCGTCCACAATCAGGCTGTAGTACTGAATGCCGCTCACAATGCGCTCGGTCTTGCCCGACCATACGCCGTCGGCGTTTTTAGTCATATCGTACTTTTTCCCGCAAATGTCAACCTGCACCTTTTGCGCTTCGGGTGCGCGCAGTTGGAACTCGATGGTGTTGTCGGGGTAGATGGCGGGATATTTGCTACCCTGAATGTTGGTTGTGGCAGGTGTCTGTGCCACTGCAGATGCGCAAAGTGCCAGAGCCGGCAGCAGTTGCAGCGTTCTTTTGAATTTGTTCATTTTTTATTCCGATTAAAGTTTAGTGTTTATAGTTTAATGATAGTTTCTTTTCCTTCATATTCAACGCTTTGCGCGATATCAGTTCCCGCAACTTTCACGTTGAAAGTGCGTTTTGCGGGCATTCCGGCAAATGAGCCTTTGCGCTCGCCAATGGTCAGTGTGCGCGCTGCATCGTTCCAAACAAATTGTATTTCAGACGATTGACCTTTCAGGTAATCGTTGTTAGAGCCTTCGTCTTCGTAGAGTGTGAATGTGGCGTCAGCCTTCGGGAAAATGGTGATATCCAATTTTTTATAATCGATATTGCTTGTCGATTTGGCGGGTTTGCATTGCGGCAGAATGCTGCCTGCGCGCGCAAAAACCGGAATGGCTTCAAGGCTGACGGGAACGCTAACTGTCTGTCCGCCTGCAAGATGCTCGCAAGTGGCAAAATCGTACCAGCCGCTTTCGTTTTGCGGCAGATAAACATCAGTCTGCGAACATTTTGGCTCGATAATCGGGCATACAAGCAGCGCCGGACCGAACATAAATTCGGTTTGCTGGCAGAGCGCAGTTGAGTCAGCTGCAAAATCCATCACCAGCGGACGCATCAGAGTGCCACCTTCGGTGACGGCCGCAGCCTGTGAGTAAATATAAGGTAACAAACTGTAACGCAAACGGATAGCGTTGGTGGCAATGCGCTCTGTCTCGCGGCCATAACGCCAAATTTCGGTGTCGCTCATATAGCCGTGCACGCGCATCATCGGCAAGAACGTGGCGGTTTGAATCCAACGCAACATACATTCTTGGTAATCAGCATTTTTATATTGGTCGAACGGACGGAAGAATCCACCGGCATCGTAGGTCCACCACGGGTGCCCGGCAGCCATAAGGTCCAGTCCGCCAACAATTTGACGACGCAACGTTTCCCAGTCATTGCCCACATCGCCCGACCACAATGCCGAGCCGTAGCGGTGGATTCCGGCAAAGCCGCTGCGAGTGAGAATGAGCGGACGGCGGTCGGGGTCATCGTTCATAAGTCCTTCATACACAGTTTTGTTCACCATATTCGGATAGATGTTGCGCACCATCTCGCCTGGCAGCGTGCCCTTCATCACACGGCGGCCCACAAGGTCGTCGTTCTCGGGCTCTGTTGCGTCCTGCCACCAAGCATCGATGCCGTATGGCTTGAGTAGGCGGCTGCTGAAGTTTTCCCAGTAGAATTTTGCCGCATCGTTGTCGAAAAAGTCAATCCACGATGTGTTTTTAATATAGTGCCCTTGCTCGGTGGCCATTTTGCCCACTTCCGAATTCTCATCAATCTTCGACCACACCGAAATCATCAGCCTTGCGCCGATTTTGTGCAAGTCGTCAACAAGTTTTTTCGGGTTCGGATAGAAGGCTTCGTCAAAGCGCATCGCGTTCCAGCCGTAGCGGCCCCAATATTGCCAGTCCTGCACAATCACGTCCATCGGAATCTGTCGGCGGCGGAACTCGCGGGCCGTGCCGACGATTTCTGACTGCGAGTGGAACCGCTCACGGCAGTGGATGTAACCCAGAGCCCAGCGCGGCATCAGCGGTGCAGGACCTGTAGCGGCACGGTAGGCGGCAATCACGGCGTCGGCCGAGCCGGCAAAAACGGTATAATCAATGCCGTCGGCCACGGGCGAATTGTATGTGGTTGAATTAGTTACAAGTTGATACCATACCACTGGGCGGTCGTTTCCAGTGAGTTCGGCGGCAAGTGTGTGCGTGCCTTTCTCAAGTTCGACAATTGTGGACGATGTTGGCGGCAACCAAACGTTACGCATTTCCATAACAGTTTGTCCGTCAATCTGTAAATTGTGCCGACGCGCCATCGACTGCCCAACATCGAGCAGCAGTGCGTAGCGACCGCTTTCGGCAATCTCAACAGTCGCTTCAAAGCGGTTGTTCTCACGGCGCTCGCGGCGGGTGCCTTCGGTTGTCGTTACATCAACTTCAACTGCTTCACTTTCAACGTTTTTCTTTGTCAAAGAAACGCTGTCGGCAGGAATGTTGAAGTTGGTCAGGCCGTAATTGTTCCAAAGCAGGCCGTAGCCCTTGCTCGACAGCACAAACGGTATGGAAATCTGCGTGTTAACCTGCGTCAGGCGGCGTGGCAACTGGCGCACGTCAAGGTAGCCGTCCTGAAACTGGCCAAGTCCGTAAAGATGCTCATCGGCTGGCGAATCGAACGTTTCTGTAACATTGAATGTGGCGCTGTCTTGCACCGAGTCGGCCACAACGCTTCGACTTAATTCGCTGAGAATCAGATTACCTTCAGAGTCATAGAAACTGATTCTAGCGGTTGTCTTGTCAATCTTCGCTGACATCTGCGGAAGCGTCACCACAATCAGGTTGGCGTAGTCGTTCACCTTCATTTGAGGCTTTTTATCGTTTTCAACGTAAATCCACTCGGGCAGCGACTGCGTTGGTTTGGTTTGAAATTTCACTCGCAACGCATTGTCGTCCAACGCTTTCAATATCAGTTTGCCATCGCGCATTCCGATGGTGGCCACATCGCCGTCGAGCGAGATTGATGTTACTTGATGGCGGACGCACGATGTGGCGCCAAAAATCGCCGAAGTGATTAGAAACGTGAAGAAAAGTTTTTTCATTGCATACATTTTTTAGCAAAAATAGAAAAATGTATAAGCGAAAACATCTGTGGCGGCTTGATGGTTGAAAATTTGTCGGTTCCAAACAAAAAAGTCTATTTTTGCACGTCTTTAAAAACGCATATAAATTTAATAAATATGAGCCTTATAAAATCAATTTCAGGAATCCGAGGAACCATCGGAGACAAGGTGGGCGAGAGTTTGAGCCCAATCGACATCGTAAAATTCACTGCCGCCTACTCGCAGTGGGTGAAGGAGCAGAACGCAGGAAAAAGCCGCTTGCGCATTGTCGTTGGCCGCGATGCCCGCATTTCGGGCACAATGGTGTCGCACATTGTTCTGGGCACGCTCGTGAGTATGGGTATGGATGTTATCGACATCGACCTTGCCACTACGCCGACAACCGAACTTGCTGTTACTCACCACAATGCCGATGGCGGACTGATTCTGACTGCCAGCCACAACCCCAAGCAGTGGAACGCTTTGAAGTTGCTCAACCGCAACGGTGAGTTTTTAAGCGCCGCCGATGGTAACCGAGTTCTCGAAATTGCTGAAAAAGAGTTATATACATTCGTTGATGTCGATTCGTTGGGCCATATTGAGCAAGACCTGACGTTCAACGCCAAGCACGTTGCGCAAGTGGTTGATTTACCGCTTGTTGACGTTGAGGCTATCCGCAAGGCGAATTTCAAAGTGGTTTTCGATTCAATCAATTCGGTTGGCGGACTCATTCTGCCCGAACTGTTTAAGGCTTTGGGAGTTACCAACGTTGTCGGCTTGAACACAGAGCCGACTGGCAATTTCTTCCACACGCCCGAGCCGCTACCCGAGAATCTGGGGCAGATTTCGGCTGCAATGTGTGAGCAGAAGGCCGATGTGGGCTTTGTTGTTGACCCCGATGTTGACCGTCTGGCCATTGTTTGCGAGGACGGCTCGATGTTTGGCGAGGAGTACACGCTGGTGTCGGTGGCCGACTACGTGCTGAGCCACACCAAGGGCAACACTGTTTCGAACCTGTCGAGCACACGTGCTTTGCGCGACGTGACCGAGCAGCGCGGCGGACAATATTCGGCTGCAGCGGTGGGAGAGGTGAATGTTGTTGCTAAAATGAAGGAAACCAATGCAATAATCGGTGGCGAAGGCAACGGCGGAGTCATTTATCCCGAATTGCACTACGGCCGCGACGCACTGGTCGGCATTGCTCTGTTCCTGACGCATCTGGCTAAAAGTCAGTGCAAAACATCGGAGTTGCGCGCCAAATATCCTGCTTATTTCATATCGAAAAATAAAATCCAACTCACACCAGCAGTGAATGTTGACGCCGTGTTGGCTGAAATGAAGAAACGCTATGCAAATGAGCGAGTTAACGATATAGATGGTGTGAAAATCGACTTCCCGACCGAGTGGGTTCATCTGCGCAAGTCGAACACCGAGCCGATTATCCGCATCTACGCCGAGAGCAAAAACGAGCAGTC
This sequence comes from uncultured Bacteroidota bacterium, assembly GCA_946186925.1. GTDB lineage: Bacteria > Bacteroidota > Bacteroidia > Bacteroidales > SZUA-534 > RUG13583. The sequence continues at coordinate 67,827 of CAMHPA010000005.1, forward strand.
GGCCGATGCATTGGCTCAACGTATAATGGCTGAAATCAAACAAATAGCAGGAATCTAATTGGGACGGATACTAGCCATCGACTATGGCCGCAAACGCTGCGGAATTGCTGTGACCGACACGCTGCAAATCATTGCCACAGGCTTGAAAACCGTGCCAGCAGCCGAACTGATGGATTTTCTGAAGCAGTACACGCAAAAGGAGCAGGTTGATACGTTTGTCGTCGGATATGCAAAACAAATGGATGCAACCGATTCTGAATCAATGCAGTATATTCGTCCGTTTGTCAAAAAACTTGCAGAAGTTTTCCCGCAAACGCCAGTCGAGATGATTGATGAGCGGTTTACATCGAAAATCGCCTTCCAATCGATGATTGACGGCGGCCTGAAAAAGAAACAAAGGCAGGATAAAGCATTGATTGACACCGTGAGTGCGACAATCATCCTGCAATCGTATATGGAACAAAAACAACGAAAATGATACTACCGATAACAGTTTACGGCAATCCGATTCTGCGCAAGAAAGCGCAGCCAGTGACCAAAGACCAAGAAGGTCTTAAAGAGTTGATAGCCAATATGTACGATACTTTGGCAGCCGCCGAGGGCGTTGGTTTGGCCGCGCCGCAAGTGGGGCAGAGTCTGCGTTTGGTTATAATTGACGCAACACCTTTTGCCGATGACGAGCCTGCCTGCAAGGATTTCAAGCGTACGCTCATCAATCCTGAAATTCTGGATTTTCCAACAGATGAGGAAGTTAAGTTCAACGAAGGTTGCTTGAGTCTGCCAGGAATCAGCGAGGATGTCTGGCGTCCCGACAAGGTTGAAATCCGCTATCTTGACGAGAATTTTGTTGAGCATCAGGAAGTTTGGGACGGTATGCGCGCCCGCATCTCGCAGCACGAACTTGACCATCTCGACGGCAAAGTCTTCACCGACCACATTTCACCAATCCGCCGTCGGATGCTTGGCGGCAAACTTAACGCAATGATTAAGGGTAAGGCGACAGCGAGATATAAGATTTTGAATAATAAGTAGATAAAAATGGGGTTGAGGTTCAATCCCATTTTTATTTTGATTTCAAAGGGTAAAAAACTAATTGTCAATTAGATTCGTGACTCGTTTGTTGCGAATCTTTTTTTTTCCCGTAATAATACCGCCCTTTTCCAACCGACTGTTTTCCATACTCGATGGCCGTTTGCGGGCAGCGGTGCAGGCAACTCAGGCATTGCGTGCAGTTGTTGGCCCAGACGGGGCAGCCGTTTTCAAGCCTGATGTTGTGGGTTGGGCAGTTTTTGACGCAGATGCCGCACCCGATGCACTTGTCGGTGGTGCGGAAAGGCTTGCTGTTCATTGCAAAACGGCAGAAAAGCGGGTAGATGATGCGCGATTTCAAAAATTGCTGTCTTTTTTGCAGATAGCAGTCGATGGGTGAGTCCGACTCGATGGCCACCATAATTTTATCAAGCGTGCCAACGGCTTCGGTCGTTTTTTTCTGTTCAAGTTCGGCGGGGTCGGCGTCGAAGCCAGGGAAAACCACGTAGGTGTTGGGCATTTGCACCGAGTAGATGTGGCGGCACAGCCAGCCCTTGCGGCGGAAAAGTTTCAGCAACATTCGGTTGGTCAGACCGCAGTCGTCTCCACAGGTTAGAATGCAGTAAATCAGTTGGTTGCAATAGCCACTGACGGACATTTTCTTAATGAATTGGCGCACAATCCACGGAATGCCCCACGAGTGAACGGGAAAAACAAATCCCAACCGCTCGCCTTCCGAAAGACTGAAATTCAGACTGTTGCCGCCAACCACGGCGTCGGCCATATCGGTCAGGCGGTTGTCGCCGAAGCGTGCCGCCACTGTTTGCGCAACCCACATTGAGTTGCCCGTTCCCGAAAAATAGCAAATCATTCTATGCTGAAAATGAGTGGTTTGCGCACTTAAATCATATCAATGTTGCGCTCAAGGCAGTTGTCCACAATCTGTTTGTGCAGCACGTTGTAGTCCTCGTACGACACGCCCATAATGTCGAAAACCTTGGTTTTGCTCGAGTAGTCGGTTGTGATTTTCAGGTGCTCGCGGGTGATTTCGATTTTCTCGATGTCTTCCCAGCAGAACTTGCGGCGCGGAATGAACCACGCGTTTTTAACCTTTATCGAACTTTCCGACAGACGGATGAATTTCTTTGCAAACGAAGGTAAGTGCCTGAACGAGAAGAAGAAAGCCAGTCCGCCGACAACTATGTTCAGCACGCCGCTTGCGAGTGCCGCCCAATTGCCAGCGAAACCCACTGCGCACCAAATGCCTACGCCAATCAGCGCAACGCCCGAAACCATTGTCATAACGCGTGTTTTCGGCGACAGCACGTGATGAATGTAGTTCAAGTTTACGTAAAGAAGTTCTTTTGCCATAGTTTATAGTTTTAAAGTTCTTATTTTCATTTGTTTAACTCCAATATTTTCTGCCGAGTCAATTTGCCGCATGCCGACAGGTCATAAATTTGCCAATTGCCTGTAAAACTAGCCATTGGCTGTAGCATAGCGCAAGTTTCATCGTTTGATGTTATCGACCACGCCACCCAGCTTATTTTATTGGTTTCACACCAGTCAATCCACCGATTCCATTCATCGCTATTAATCGGACCTCTGCCATTGGCTTCGCAGCAACCAGATTCTGAGATAAATAGAGGTAAATTGTTTGCTAGCGCACTGTCGCAGCGGTTTCGTAACCATTGTTTATGAGTGGCTGCATAGAAGTGCATTGCATACATAATATTCTCGCGACCTTCAATCGTTTTTTCTGCAACAATGTTGACATCCTGATTCCAATGTGGACTACCAACCAAAATTACATTCGGGCTGTGAGTACGGATGGTGTCGATAATCTGTTCGGCATAGTCGCGTACGGCGTCCCACGATTGGAAGACGGGCTCATTGAATATTTCCCAAATGATGTTCGGGCAATCGGCGTATCGGCTTGCCATTGAGCCGAAAAACTGTTTGGCTTCGGCTGTGTGTATCCCGTGCGCGTGCCAGTCAACAATCACGTAAATGCCTGATTTTATGGCACCCTCAATGATCGAATCAACCATTGCGATTGATTTTTCGGGATTGGACAAGTAGGCGCCTCTTGGTTCAACACCCATTGCCGCCCGCACCACCGAGCAGTGCCAGTCGTTGTGCAGCCAATTCACACTTTCGGTGTTGTAATATTGCTGCCACCAGTTCGACCATCCGTAGCTTACGCCGCGCAGCACTACAGTATCGCCGTTGGTGTTTGTCAGAAACCGACCTTTCACAATAAGTGGTTGGCAACCAGTTGCTTGTTGTTTGTTACCACATCCAGCCAATAAAATTGCAATTCCAATGGTTGCCAATATTTTATCTGCAAGTTTCATCCTTTTTATTTAGTCGTTTAAATATTTAATTGATAGTTATTTGGCATATTTTAGATTGATTGATTCATCAGTTTGCCGATAATTTTACTTTTTCTTCGTTTCGCTAGCCTTTGCCTCTTTCGGTTTCCTGAAAAAGAACAGCCAAACGCCAAGCGCGATGAACGGCAAACTCAACAGTTGCCCCATATCGAGCGCCATTGCCTCTTCAAACTCTTCCTGCACTTCCTTACCGAACTCAATGAAGAATCGCGCCGAAAAGACGAGAATCAGGAACAGCCCGAAAATCTTGCCGTTGACAAGGCTGCCGAAATTCTTGTGGTAGTACCACAGCAGAACGCCGAAAATTATCAGGTAGCAGATGGCCTCGTAGAGTTGCGACGGGTGTCGCGGCAGCATATCAACTCGTTGAAACACAATGCCCCAGTCGCTTTGCGTGGGCTGCCCAACAATTTCTGAATTCATAAAGTTGCCGAAGCGGATAAACACGCCGACCAGCGGAACGGGCATTACCAGGCGGTCGGCAATCCAAAGGTATTCAACCTTGTAGCGGCGGCAGAAAAAGTATAGCGCCGCCAGAATGCCGATGGCGCCACCGTGACTTGCAAGTCCTTGATATCCAATAAACTTCCAACTGCCGTCGGCCATTTGTTTTATCGGCAGCAGCATTTCGGTTATGTGGTGCAGGTAGTAGCCAGGCTCGTAGAACAGGCAGTGGCCCACGCGCGCGCCGATTATCAGGCCGATAATGATGAACCACGTGAACTTGTCGATGAACTCGCGCGGCTTGCCTTCGCGCATTACCAACTTATTGATAATGAAGTAGGCAGCCACCAATCCAGCCACATACAGAATTGAGTAGTAGCGGAAATCAATGTTGCCGATTGAAAACCAAATCGGGTCGGGATTCCAGATGATTGACAAAAGAGTCATTCGGTGTTGTTTGTGTGTTATCTATCAGAGTTTCAGTTTTTTCTTAATGCTCGACGGAACGGCGTTCTTGTGCACAATCACGGTCAGCGTCTTGTAGCGGTAGAAATTTTCCGACATATAAACGTATCCGTCGAACGGGTTTGTGGTGTCCCACGAGTTTTTCACCTTGAAGTAGCGAGTGCCGTTTTTGTCTGTCAGATAGCCAGTTATGTGCATTCCGTGGTCATCGGTGGTCTCAAAATTGTCGAAAGCCGCCTGACGCATTTCTGCGGTGATGGCCTTTTCGGGCACCACTTCGTTGAACAGTTTCGATTTTTTCTTCTTGCCGTCCTGATTGAATCTCTTGCGGTCGGTGCCCTGCATATCTTCCTCGCTCAAGTCGGGCACAATGGCGATTCCGTCGTTCCACGAGAATCCTTTTTCCGAAACGTCGCCGCCCCAGAGCACGGTGTAGCCGTTGTCAAGAGCGCTGAACGCGATGTCGGTCAGTTCGTCGAGCGACACATTGCAAACCTCGCCCAGTTCCCAGTTGTCCTCAACTTCCATAATGAACCGCGAGTAAAGCGGGTGGTGCGTGAGCGATGTAAACTCGATGTAATCTTCCGATTTGATTCCCAACTTGTCGCGGAATTCAATCGGTGTGTATTTTTTGCCATCATATTCAAACGATTCGGGAATCTCGCCAAGGTAGGCGGTCAGAATGCCGTCGAAACCCGAAAGCCACGCGGTCGAGAGTTTCCCGTTCGGATTCTCGATGATGGCCTCGATGTAAGCCTTCAGCGCCGCGTCCATTTCGTTGTTCATATGCTTGTCCGACCCGTAGTTGAGCCCGTTGTAAGCCGATTGCGGAACAATTCCGTACTCGCTGATGCGGTTGAAAACGTTGCAGCCTTCAGCGCCAGCGCCGAATTTCTTCGAGCCGTTCCAGCGCACATAGTCGATGGCGCGGTTGTGGTAGTCGCGGTTCACAATGAACATTTCGGCCAGGTCGTACTCGCCTTTTTTCTCGCGCAGCAGTTCCGACTCAATGAACGAAAGTCCCGAAAACGACCAGCAAGTGCCTGATTTATACTGATTTTTAACCGAAGTTGTCGGCAGGTCAACCTTTATTTCAAAGTTGTAAATCGAGTCGATTTTTGCCTTCTCTTGTGCCGCTGCCTCTGTTGCCCCGATTCCAGCAACCAATGTCAGAGCGGCCGTGGTGTAAAGTTGTAATGGTTTCATTTAGTGATATTTATTGGTTAAATTGATGCGTTGTCTATTTTCAGATTGGCGAATTTGCTGTTCTCTTTTTCCCACGCCTTTTTCTGTTCGAGCACGTCCATTGCCTTCACGCACATAATGCCGCGTTTCTTCATTTCCTTGTTGTGCCCGACGTGCGTTTCGGGAAATGGTTTCTTTCTGAAAATCAGATTGAAAGCCAGTCCAATCAAGGCTATTCCGACAATGGCCAAAGTGAGCATTAAGGTTGCGAACATAGTTCTATGCTTTAAAAATGTTGTTAGGTGTGATGAATTCGATAAAGCGCTTCAGCAGCGACGGTTTTTTGTGGCGGCGCGAGTCGGTGTAGTAGCCGTCGCCGTAGTAACTGTTTCCGTAGCCATAACCGTAGCCATAGCCGTACCCGTAACCATAGCCGTATCCGTAGCCATAACCGTATCGGCGGCCGTAGCCGTACCCGCTGTAGCCGTATTTGCCGTTGATTTTGGCGTCGTTGAGCAGAATATTGTAGTCGGGCACGTTCTTGTTTTTGTTCAGGTCGTTCACAATCTCAATCGAGTTCAGGAAACTGTAGCCCTGACGCAGCACGAAGATATTGGTGTCGGCGTATTTCGCCAGCAGCATAGCGTCGGCCACAAGCCCAATCGGCGGCGTATCAATAATAATGTAGTCGAACCTTTTTTTCGCTTCCTCAAACAGTCTCGCTAGCGCCTCTGTTTCAAGTAGTTGCGCGGGGTTGGGCGGAACGGGGCCAGGAAGGATTATCCAAAGGTTGTCGAACCGCGTTTTCACAATAATGTCGTCAATAGTGCTTTTCCCAATCAGGTAAGTCGATATGCCGACGCTGTTGTCCATTTTGAAAATCTTCTGAATCTGCGGTTTGCGCAGGTCAAGGCCCATTAGCAGCGTTTTCTTGTTGGTCATAGCCAAAACTGATGCCAAGTTGCTCGTGCAGAACGATTTACCTTCGCCGCTGAATGTCGATGTGACAAGAATTGTTTTCGATTCCTTGTCGGGAACCAGATACTGCACGTTGGTTTTTATGGTGCGGAACGATTCTGAAATCACCGACCGCGGATTGTCGAAAATCACAAGGTCGTTGTCTTCAGGGTTATGCCCGACAATTCCGATGATTGGCGTTTTGGTCCGTTTCTCAACGTCCTCGCGGCTGCGGATTCGGTTGTTGAAGAAGTTCACCAGCACCAGTATTCCGATAGGAATTGCCAAGCCTAACAGCAAGGCAACCATATAGTTAAAACTCGTTTTCGGCTTCACGCGGACGGCCATATCGGGGCGGGCGTAGTCGAGCACTTGAGCGTCGGCGGTGTTGGCTGCACGTTTCAGTCCAGCCTCGGCGCGTTTCTCAAGCAGATAGGTGTAAATCTTGTCGTTGACATTGAACATTCGGTTGATATTCATTAACTTGCGTTCGTTCGACGGCAGTTTCTCAATCTGTCGGCTGACGTCTTCAATGCGGTTGTCAATGTCTTTGATTGCTATGTTGTTGGTTTTCGACAAGTTAATCACATTTTCCGAAATCAGCAGTTTCAAGCCGTCAATCTGCGATTCAATCAGGTCGAGTTTCGGATTCGACTTCACCGACTGTGCTCTCAATCCCATTGCTTCTTCGTTCAGCGTGTTGAGCCGCATAATGAAGTTTATCAGCAGTTGGTCGCGGATGCCCACCGCCGTTGGCACAATCACGCTTTGAGTGTTTTGTTTATCTTTCAGATAATCAGTAATATAATCGTAGTATTTTTGTTCAACAAGCAGTTCGGCCTTTTGCGTGTTCAGTTCCTCATATTGCTTGTAGAGCAACTGTCCTTCCTGCGTGATGTTGATAATCATATTTTTGGTGCGGAAGTCCTGCAAGTGGCCGCCAGTAACGTCGAGCGAGTCCATAACCGTCTCAATCTGCTCGTCGATAAAGGCGATGGTGCTTGCCACCACGTCGTTTTTCTTGTTCAGGCCGTAGCGGATGTAAACTTCGGTCAGTTTGTTCAGGTAGTCGCACACTTCGTCGGGCATAAAGCCTGTTGCGGTCAGAATCAGAATGGTGCTTTTTTGGTCCGACTGCTCAATCGACACGCCGTTGCGGTATTTGTTCACTAGAGCGCTGTGGCTGTTGATGGTCACGTCGTACTCGCCAGGATTTTCGTCGTAGAAGCGTTCGGGGTTGCGAATCAGCACTTTAAACTTGAAATCTTCGTTCTCAAACGTGTCGCCGAAATGCACCACCGTGTCAATCTTGCGCGGTTCGTAGTTCGATGTGTACTCGCACCGCAGCCGATATTTTTGGTCCGATAAAATCTTGATGTTCAGCGGAATATTGTAGCCTTGCGCGTGCGATGTGTCGGCAATCAGGTTCAGTTGGTCGGGCAGATAGCGCTGAATGGTGTGGATGCGCCCGTGGCGATGGTAACTCACGCCAAAATCGAGTTCCGAAATCACTTCGTCGTTAATCAGATACGATTTCAGAATACCAATCTGATTTTGAATGTTCACGCCAGTGTTGAGCGTGTTCATTGTCTGAATGATGTCTTTGGCGTCAACGCGGTTCGATTTCTTGTCTTCTTCGTTCACCAAAATCGTCGAACTGACTCTGAAAACAGGTGTGGTATAGCGGTTTACCAAATAAGCGACGCAAAGGCTCAAAAAGCACGAAATGACAAACCACTGCCAGTTGGCCAGTCCAATCATTAAGTACCGCTTGATGTCGGCGCCGTTGTCTTCTTGTTGATTTATAGAGTTTTGCTTGCTATCCATAGCCGATTATTTTTTCAGATAACTGATGTACAGAATGAGTGTGGCGGTTACCGACAGCGACGACAGAATCACGCTCAACAGCGGTGAGTTGGCCGCAACGGTCTTCGAGCGTGTCGGTTTCACATAAATGACGTCGTTCGGCTTGAGCCAGAAGTATGGGTTGGCCACAAAGTCCGAATGCAGCAGGTTAAGTGTCTCTGCTTTAGTATTTTCCGCTTCTTTCCGCAAAATAATTACGCGCTGACGGTCGGCGTTCGGCGTGCAGTCGCCAGCCATACCCAGAGCGTCGAACAGGTTCACTTCGCGCTGCGTGAAGGTGTAGGTTCCAGGCCGCGCCACTTCGCCCAGCACGGTAATGTCGTAGTTCAGCAGTCTGACTGCCACCACCACATTCGCGATATATTCGTCTATCTTGCTTTGAATCAGGTCTCTTGCTTCATTCAACGTCAGTCCAGCCAACTTCACGTCGCCAATCATTGGGAATTTGATATTTCCTTCAGGGTCAATCATATAGCCTTGCAATGCAAGAAATTCGCGGGTTGAGCCCATACGGTCGTCGCGGTAGTAGATGCCCAAATCGCTGATATTGGCGCCTATCAGATTGATATACAGATTATCGCCCGTCCGCAGAACAATTTCCTGATTTTTCGATGTGGCAATGGTGTCCGAAGCGTTTTCGTACTTGTCCTGAATGTAAACGAGATTTTTATATTTTACGCAACAACTTGACAATATGGTGGTTATCAAGGCAAATGTTGCAAAAAGTAATATTCGTCGCACGTCTTTAAATTCTATAGTTAACTTACAAAGATACAATTTCTTTTGTTCGGTAAAGTGCGCGAAGGTGGCTTATTTGCAAGTTTTCAAACTTTTTTGTCGATGAACTGTAAATCGTTGGTGAACAGAATTTTGTTTATCGCTTCATTCAGTGCGCTTGCCACTTTGTGAATGTAGCGGTGGTTTCGGTAGCCCGACACCCATTGCAGCCCTTTGGCGGTGCTGAACAGAAAAATCTCGTCGGCTTCGTTCAGGTCTTCCTGCATTATAAGCGCTTCATTGTCAAGGTGGTAACCTGCTATTTCAGCGGCTTTGGCGAGCAGGTCGCGCATAACGTCAAGGCGTGCGCCAATTTCGAGCGGGGGTGTCAGAATTTTGCCGTTTTGCACCGCGGCCACCATTGTGTCGGTGGCACTCACAATGAACCCCATATCGGTCAAGAGCAGCATATCGTCGAGTTTGCGGCGGACGGCAGCGGCCTTGGCCATACCGTTTACAAGTTGGCAGAATTGGTTGAGTTGGTACGGGCTGTGCACGGTGACGTAGGCTTCGTCGAAAACGTCGATGAACAGTCCTTTGCGGTTCAGTTCGTAGTGCCCGTCGCCAGCCATTTGGCTGCTGATGACAACGTCGGTTTGGTTTGTGGCGGCATTCCGCATAAGCGTAACTCGCACATTTGCAGCCTGAAACAATTTGTTCCGAGTGAGCAGACCAGCAATCTGCGTCGATAGGAAATGTTCGTCAAGGTAGGTGGGCAGGTCAAAGTTCAGCAGCCGCGCGTTTTGAGCCAGAATTTTGAAGTGCGGCTCTGCCAGCAAGGGTTTGGCGGCGTTTGCACGGATGTCTTCGCACAGAATGCCGCCTTGCGCCTGCAACTGCCACGGCATTACCGCGAAACGTGCGTCTTCTTCTTTGATAAATTCTTGATTCAGTGAAATATACATTTCCGTTCGGTTTTGCGGTTCATTCGTCGCCCATTGCTTTCAGACAATTGTCGATGGCGGTGAGCAAATTGCTGTTTTTGTCCATTTTAAATCCGCGCACGCCAGCATTTTCGGCGGTCAGCACGTCGTTGTCGCGGTCGCCCAGCATAAACGATTTGGCAGGGTCGATGTCGAACCGCGCCAATGCCTTTTCAATCATTAGCGGTTGCGGCTTGCGGCAAAGGCAGTTGCCTGCTTCGGGATGGTGCGGACAGTAGTATATCTCGGTGATTTTCACGCCGTTGGCCGCCATTGTGTCGATGAATTTCTGATGAACGGCGTCGGTGTCGTCGGTGGTGAACTGCCCGCGGGCGATTCCGCCCTGATTCGATATTATAATTATCAGATAACCAAGCCGATGCACTTTCTTCAGTCCTTCAATCACGCCAGGGCAAAGCACAAAATCGTCGGGGCGGAAAACGTAGTAATGCCCTGTGTCGTCGTTGATTACGCCGTCTCGGTCGAAAAATGCGGCTTTGTTTTTCCCTGCCATTACTGAAAAATTTTCTCAATGAACCGTCCAATCATATCGGGCCTGAAAATCAGCGGATAAACGAATCCGAACACGGCGCCGTAGAAGTGCGCGTCGTGCGCCACGTTGTCCATTCCGCGCTTGCCCATAAAATAGGAATAGGCCAGGTAGAGTATGCCGAAAAGCACGCCAGGAATGGGTATCACGCCGAAAAACAGAATCTTGCCCAGCGGGTCGAACAGAATGCAGGCGAACGTCACGGCCGCCACACCACCCGATGCGCCGATGGCACTGTAGTTGTAGTTATCTTTCTGTTTGATAAGCGAATAGATGCACGCGGCAACTATTCCGCCAAAGTAAAGCCCCAGAAACAGCAGCGTGCCGTTTTGCGCGAAAAGCATTTGAAAATAGTAGATTGCAACGTCGGCAAACGAATAGAAAACCAGCATATTGACAATCAGGTGCGTCCAGTCGGCGTGCAGAAATGCGTGAGTCACAAGCCGATACCACTGATTGCGGTGGATAATCTGATAAGGGTTGAAGTCGTACTTGAACAATAGTTCAGGCCGCCTGAATGCGGTGTACGACACAAGGAATGTTACCGCAACTATCAGTAAAGTCATTGATTGTCAGTTTTTTGGACAAAACTCGAACGGAATGCTCAAAATCGATGCGAAATCGAGCCCCAAACGCAGCATATCTTCGTCAATCTTCTCGTACGACCACTCAATCGACAGGTTGCGGCCCGATTTGTAAAGTTTGTCGAGTTGCGTCATAATCTCGAAAACCAGGTGGTGCGACGCCGAACTCAAATACTTGAAAAAGAACTTGCACTGACAGTTGTTCAGCGCGCAATCGGGCGCCTTAATCCACTCAATCACAGGCGTATAGGTCGCCAGCGCGTTTTCGGGCGTTGAGTTTCCGCTGATAATAAAAATCGACAAATCAGAGTCAATCATTACTTCAGGCGTGTCGTCGGTACTATCAAATTTTAAGTAGTTCAAGCGTTTCTATTTTAAATTCGACAAAATCGCCTTGTAAATATCGTAATTTTTCGCACCAAAAAGCACAAATGTCACATTTTTTATCGATGGCATTTCTTTTAGACATTCAACCACCTGACTGATAGCGATTTGTGCGGCTTCTTCGAGCGGATAGCCGTACACGCCCGTGCTGATGGCGGGGAAGGCGATGGTCTGAACGCCGTTTGCCACAGCCACTTCCATTGATTTTCGGTAGCAACTTGCAAGTTTTTCGGGCTCGCCGTTGTTGCCGCCGCGCCAGATGGGCCCCACGGTGTGAATCACGTGCCGCGCGGGCAGATTGTAGCCGCCTGTAATCTTCGCGTCGCCTGTCTCACAGCCATTTAGCGTGATGCACTCGTCGAGCAGTTTCGGTCCTGCAGCGCGATGAATGGCCCCGTCGACGCCGCCACCGCCCAAAAGCGAGTTGTTGGCCGCGTTCACAATGGCGTCCACGGCGAGTTTTGTGATGTCGCCTTCAACAATGCTAATCCGTTCTTTTACAGACATTTCCTTGTTAGATTTTGTTGTAAAAATCCGCGTTCCGATTATCTGATTTTCGCACCGATTTCCGTATCGAGCGATTTCATAATCTGTTCCATTAAGCGGTCTATCTGCTTGTCGTTGAGCGTTTTCTCTTCGTCCTGAATGATAATGCTGATGGCGTACGATTTTTTGCCGTCGGCAATCTTGTCGCCTTCGTACACGTCGAACAGTGACACGCTCTTAATCAGGCGTTTATCGGCTTTCTGCACCACTTTCTTAATGGCGTCGAACGTCACGCCCTTGTCGATGAGCAGCGAAAGGTCGCGGCGCACTTCAGGGTATTTCGATATGTCGCTGAACGTAACTTTGTGGTTCTTAATGGCTTTCATAAGCACTGTCCACTCAAGTTCGGCAAAATACACGTCAGCCTTAATGTCAAACTCTTTGCGGATTTTCTTCGATACGATTCCGATTGTGGCAATCGTTTTTTGCGCGTAGATGAGCCGCAGTCCTTCGCTGTAGATTGAGTTTGAGAACGTTTCCTGACCAACTTTAGCAAGGTCAATGCCCAAACGGCTGATAATCTGCTCGGTGGCACTCTTCACGCCGTAGAAACTTGCGGCTTTCTGCTTTGCCGTCCACGACTCGCCAGTTGCGAATCCTGTTGCCAGAAGGCCGAGTTTTTCGGTCTCGCTGTAGGCGTCGTGCGGATTCTCGCTCGTCGATTCGGGGTTGAAATAGTAGCAGTTGCCAAACTCAAATAGTTGTAAATCACTGTTTTGGCGATTGCTGTTGAACGATACGGTTTCCATTGCGCCGTAGAGCAGCGTTTGGCGCATAACGTTCAGTTCTTGGCTCAACGGGTTCAGAATCCGCACAGAGTTTGAATCGCTGAAAGCGTCGTTGCCAACGTAATATGCGCTCTTTGTCAGCGAGTTACACATAATCTCGTTGTATCCAGCACCTGTCAGGGCGGTGGCAATCAGGTTGCGCATTTTGTTCACGTCGGGTTTCGGCTCATACGACAACGTTGAGTTCACGTTGTCGCTGATTTTCACTGTGTTATATCCGTATATTCGCAGAATGTCTTCAATCACGTCGGCTTCGCGCTGAACGTCGACGCGGTAGGGCGGCATAAGAATCTGCAGTTGCTCGTCGGTTTCCGAAACAATTTCGGCTTCGAGCCCGCGAATCACTTTCTTAACAAAATCTTTCGAGATATGCTCGCCTATCAGTCTGTCAATCTGCGAGTAACGCACCGTAATGTCAAACGGTTTGACGGGCGTGGGGTAGATGTCGGTGATTTCGGAACTGATTTGTCCGCCAGCGGTCTCTTTGATGAGCAGAGCCGCGCGTTTCAGCGCCGTGATGGTGATGTTCGGGTCAACGCCGCGCTCGAACAGGAACGACGCTTCGGTGTGCAAATCGTGGCGCCGAGCCGTTTTGCGGATGTAAGTGGGGTTGAAGCAGGCGCTCTCGATGAACACCGATGTGGTGCCGTCGCTGATGCCCGATTTCAGTCCGCCGAACACGCCAGCCATACACATTGGCTCTTTGGCGTTGCAAATCATTAGGTCTTTGGCGTCGAGCGAGCGCTCGGTGCCGTCAAGTGTCACGAACTTGGTGCCCGCGGGCATTGTTTTGACAATCACTTTGTTACCGTCGATTTTGTCGGCGTCGAAAGTATGTAGCGGCTGACCAAACTCGTGCAGAATGAAGTTCGACACGTCGACAACATTGTTTATCGGGTTCAGTCCCACCGATTTAAGTCGTTTTTGCAGCCATTCGGGCGACGGCGCAATCTTAATGCCCGTGATGGTGACGCCCGCATAGCGGCAGCAGCCTGCGGTTTCGGCAATCTCAATGTCGATTTTACGGCTGTTGTTGTCAACCTTGAACGCGCTAACGTCGGGAATGGTGTATTTTGTTGGTTTATTGATGCTTAACGCCAAAGCCAAATCGCGGGCAACGCCAATGTGCGAAGCGGCGTCAATTCGGTTCGGGGTTATATCAACTTCGATAATTGTGTCATTTTCAACATTATAATATTCGGCGGCGGGTGTGCCAACTTTCACGCTCGGGGGCAGCACAATAATGCCGTCGTGCGATGTGCCCACGCCAATCTCGTCTTCGGCGCAAATCATTCCGAACGACTCTTGTCCGCGAATCTTCGATTTCTTGATTACAAACTCTTTGTCGCCGTCGTAAAGCACTGTGCCAATGGTTGCTACAATCACTTTCTGCCCAGCGGCCACATTGGGCGCGCCGCATACAATTGTCAGCAGTTCGGGGCCGCCCACGTCAACGGTTGTAATGTGCAGGTGGTCAGAGTCGGGGTGGTCGATGCAGGTTTTCACTTCGCCAACCACAAGGCCTTTCAGTCCGCCTTTAACTGATTGATATTCACTAGTGCTGTCAACTTCAAGACCGATGCTTGTGAGTTTTTCGGCCACTTCCTGCGCCGTCAGGTCGGTGTCGATGTATTGCTTTAGCCAATTGTATGAAATATTCATTTTTTGAGATTTTAAACGAACCGCAAAATTACCTTTTTTCGGGTTATATGCAATTTGAAAATTTGGGGTGGTGCGAGTGAAAAAAACGCCCAACCGGTCGAAACTGATTGGGCGGGTATTGAGTGAGAAATTTTCGCTCAGTTATCGTTGGCGAATATTACATTCCGCTTCTCACGCATACTCCTGATATCCTGAATATTATTGAAAATGCTGATTAGTCCGAACGCCATAAGCAGGGCGAGAGCGGCGGCCACAATCGAGCGGGCGTTCTCGGCCAGCCACGAGAGCAGGACCGTTTGCGCTTGGAAACTGAAAAGCGGAATGGCGGCGGGTGCCGAAAGCAAAAACGCAATGGTGACGCCGCCGCTGACGATGCCCACCACAAAAGCCGCCACCATTGCCATTTTGTAGCGGCGGATGGTTGCCTCCTGATGCCGCTTTATAAATTCAACGGCCTCCAAACGCTTTTCGAGCGATGTCATAAACTCTTCGCTATCATTGAATTGTGGTTTCTGCGCGAGAAAAAGTTCCTCAAGTGCCTTGTCTTTATTCATATCTCCAGTTTTTCTTTCAGTTTGTCGCGTCCGCGCGATAATTGTTTCTTCACAGCGTCTTCCGACGTGTCGGTGATTGTCGCTATCTCCTTGATATTGTATCCGTTCAGGTAGAACAGAGTTATGGCCGAGCGCTCCTTTGGCGGCAGCGTCCGCAGGGCCAGATAAAGGTTCTGATGCTCGAACGATGAGTCGGCCGCTGTTGGGCTGATGAGCGTCCGCGCCTCGTCGATGCTCTCCATTGTGCGGCAACTAGCCTTGTGGTTCAGGAAGGTGTTGTGGGCAATCTTGAAGAGCCACGAGCGGAACCTCCCCTCGTCGCGATAGCCCGCCGATGCAATGTAGGCCTTCACCAGCGCGTCCTGCGCCAGGTCGTCGGCGTCGGCCTTGTTGCCGCAACAGAGCGCAAGCAGGAAACCACGCACGGCCGCCTGCTCACTCTCAATGTGCCCGATAAATTCTTCGCGAGTCACGTTACGCTTGTGCTGACAACTTGTTCTGTTCGGCTTCAATCTCTTTGGCGAGCATTTTCTTGCCAATAAAGTAATTGATTAAGAAGGCAATACCGACAGCAATCATAATGGCGCTCATAAAGCCCGAAAAAGCCAGGTTGCTCGATGTCATTCCGCCGCCTAAACTTAGGCACAGGTCGAAAATCGCCAATCCAACACCAAATAGTAATGTGATGCAGCCCCACAGCAGTTTGGCGAGCAGTTTCTCCTTCAGCAGTTTCTGCTTTGGCGCCATTTTTTTGAGCATTTCGTCGATGTCCATTCCAGGATTCTTTTCCATTGCGGCCAGCACAATCTGTGTGCGCGAGTTGTTTTCGATGATTCTGCGGCGGTTGTTCAGCCATACAATCATTATCGGCAGTATGCACCCGCAGAAGATTGGTACTAAAATAGGTATTAACATTTCCATTTTCTTAAATTTTTAATTGTTAGACTTCTGTTTTTTGAACCGTTGACTTTCGTCTTCTTCCGTCGCGACTCGGCAGAGCTTAATCGAGATTATCTCTGCTCTCGCTGCTCCGTCAGTTCGCCTAAATAACAAGTCTGCCAGGCAAAAGGTGACGTCAAGTTAAAAGTTTTTTTCTGATTCGCCGACTTTCGTCGATGGCGGCAAATGTGGCTGCAATGCAAATTGTTGTAGCACAGCCTTTTTGCTGTGACAGAAAAATATGATTTCGCTAATTCAAATAAAAGTTGCATTTTGAGCAATTCAAAACCATATAGCATCGACACAATGACTACGCAAGCGATGACAAAAATAATTGCTGATTACGTCAAAACGCAACCTGTGGTGAAGGCGTGGCTGTTCGGCTCTTTCGCGCGCGGCGAGGAAACACCCGAAAGCGACATCGACATATTGGTGCAGTATGACAGCGATGCACGTATCTCGCTACTGACAATTTCGCATATGATGGGCGAATTGGAACGCAGCACGGGGCGTCGTGTCGATTTGATTGAAGATGGTTGCCTGTTGCCGTTCGCTGTGGAATCGGCCAATCGCGATAAACAGCAGATTTATGAGAGAGGAAGTTAGATAAAGTGGCACCCAATAAATCTCAATCCATAATGAAAGCAAATCTATTTATCGCATCGCTATTGTTGATATGTGCATCTTTTTCGCAAAAGTCTATCGATGATACACCAAACTATTTGTTTGACTATTACATCAACTACAAAGACTCTGTTGTGACAATCGACAAATCGTGGTTTTCGAAGTATCACTTTGTGTCGGATTTTTTTAGTGAAGAACCAAAAGAAGAAGAAACGTGCTACGTAAATGATAGTTGTTTCAATAATTGGCTTCGCGAAAACGATTTCTTG
Source organism: uncultured Bacteroidota bacterium (assembly GCA_946186925.1). GTDB lineage: Bacteria > Bacteroidota > Bacteroidia > Bacteroidales > SZUA-534 > RUG13583. The sequence continues at coordinate 84,769 of CAMHPA010000005.1, forward strand.
AACCATTGGCTATTTGAAATTATGTATAAAGATAGTGCCGTTTGTAAATGGTTGAAGACTCGGGGCTATGACGATAGGGTATTTGAACCAGATATAACTTCACAAACCAGAAGTGAGTTTTTAGCGGAGCGATTCGAGCGTGATAGCATTGAATATTATTATATCGGCAAATGCTATATATCAGACAACTTTGACAGCTACCAAATAGATGAGATTTGTGAGAGTGTTGGTTCACCTGATTCGCCTTACTATTTTTACGATAGAAATACATACATATTCAATGTGCAAGGTTCACGATTGCTCTCAATTATAAAGACATTCCATTACTATTCGTATTCAGGTTATGGTGATAGTGGATATGAGTACACTACTCGTGTGGCGCCCAATACATACATCTGTAATAGCGTTACATTGAGTAGTGATGTCATATTTGCTGATGATGATTGGAGTAGAAAACAGAATGACCCTACCGAAGAATTGAGATATTCTATTGATGATAACGGCTTCGTCACAAGTGTGTCGTTGCACAGAAATAACAAGTCCGACTAATAGATAGGGAGTCTGATAACCGTTTTATGCTTTCGTGATTCGCCGACTCTCGTCGATGGCGGCAAGTGTAGCAATGGTGCAAACTATTGGCGTACTATATTTTATGTCGATTACAGCCAAAGTCAGCGGTAGAGCGAACAGCAGTGCGCCCGCAACTTTGTTCATTGCAGAATGAACGGCCGCAAACTGCCGATTTTCGGCGTAGACCGATACAATATTGAAAATCTTTATGCAGGCGATTGCGCCCGTCCAGACAATGAGCCAGACGGGAATGTTGACGACGGGAATAAGTTTTATCAGGCAGACAACGACAAAAGCCATATCGGCGGCAGTGTCGAACTTCGAGCCAAACTCGCTTGCGGTGTTTGTGCGCCTTGCCACCCAGCCGTCGGCAATGTCGGAAACGCCAGCGGCGACATACAGCGCGAAGAACGTCGGCGTGAGCGCATTGCAGAACAAAATGGCTGCGCTGCACAAAATTCTGACGGTTGTTATGGCGTTTGCAAGGTTCATTCGGTGGAAACAACGGCCATTTGCGCTCACTTCTTCAGTTCCAGTTCATAATCTTTTGCGTCGAAATAGACCACTTCGCGGTCGGGGAAGATTTTGGTCACTTTGCAGAAGGAAGGCACTTTGAACTCATTGCCACTGTGGAAGTTACCGCCTTCGCAGCGCCAGCCGATATATCTGACGGTGCCGTCTTCGAGTTCTTCGGCCTGCCGCTGTTGGCTCTCGAATTTCAAAACACCGTTCTCTTTGTCGAAACGGAAAACGCCTTCACCACAAACGCCGTTAAATGAGATTGCGGCACGGCAACTGATGCTGTCAACGTCTTCATATTCAATAAAATCGGACAATAGAAATGACGGATTGAGCATTGCGTTTTCGGCCAGCAAGGTTAGGTACATCGTGCGTTCCATATTGGGCGCTTTTTGGTCGAAAAGTTGGAAGTGTTTTGCAATGTAGCCTTTCATTCCGCCGCTTCGCGTTGTGGTGTCGAAATAGTCAACGCCTTCGAACGGAATGCCCATAATGGCTGATTTACAGAACGCTTCGCGGTGCGGACGGTCGGCGAAAATCCACAGGTCGTAGTCCATCCGAATGCTCACGCCCTTCTTCTCGTTGAACACGAAATCGGCTTGTCGGAAAAGGCAGTGCGTAATGTTGTGTTTCGGGGTGCCCGCAAGGCCGATAAATTTGCAGAAATCCTTCAGGCAGACGGGCAATCGGTTTATCTCGTCGGCCGTGCATAGTCCAGCCGCTTGGGCAGTCCTGCCTTCACGTTCTTGCATTTCGGCTTTAAAATTCCGATAAATGCCTGATTCGCCGCAATTTAAAAATACGACCACGCCGCCAATGGCGACCAGAATGATTGTGATTATGAGCATAAAACGTTTCATTATTCGTAATCGTAGAGCGATATATGCAGGATTTTCCACTCGCCGCAGGATATTCGCGCGTGTCGGCCTTGGTGGTCTTGGTCGCCGTTGTGGCGGCGCACAAAGTTTATCGCGCCTTGGTCGTCAATGGTTACTTCATCGACACTGAGAATGCCCTTGCGCGGTCCTTTGAACTGACTGCCGTTTTGCGTCGGCTTGTCGGTGCCGCCCGCGGCTATGAAACCGTCTTCGCCAAGCACAAGTTGCTGCTCGTGAGCTTTTTCGTAGGCCGAAGCGAACGTCACCACAACGCCCATTCCAGCCAGCAAATAGTGGTTCGGGGCCAGTTTCAAGAGTACGGCGCCGCCTTCGGGCCAGACAGAGCCGTCGGTGGCGCGCGGGTCCCAAGGCAGGGTGAAATAGTGGCGGCAGGTTATCACCATATCGTTGTCGGTAATGACGCGCTCTTTGTCGTCGGCGTCGAACAGCAGGCCGTAAGATTGCAGCGGCTTGATTTTGGTTTGCCGATTTCGAATTTGCTTTAGTAGTTTGTAGGCTTCGGTAACGCTTTGTGTCTCAGCGGGCTGCGCCTGGTCAATGGCGAAGGGTGAAAAGCCAATGGCGCCGTGCTGGCCGAAAGCGTACATCGCCCTTGCGCCGCTGTTCTCGCAGCATCGGCTTTCGGGGATAAACAGCGGATTGCCAGGCAGCGCGTACTGGTCGGCCCAACCTTTGAAGCCAGTGTCGTAAATGTCGGGGGCTATGCAGAGCAGTTGCGGCGCGCCCGCCCGCCAAATATCGATAAGGTGAGCCAGCGGTCCTGCCGACGGATATTGCCCAGGCTGGCGTCCGCGGCTGTTCATTGCGGCGTTCACGTAGAGCGGAATGTTGGTGTACTGCCTTGCTGTCTCGCAAAGGCGGCCAACATATCGGGCGTAGTTGTAGGCCATAAAAATCTCATCGGTATATACGTCATTTCCAAACACTTCGGTCCAACTATGGCCGTTGGCGTTGAACCGATTTTTGAGCCAGGGGTGCAGCGTTTTTTCATTCTTTTTCAGATAGTTAATCAACTCTGTCGGCACGCCTTTGTTATAAACTTCGTCGGCCAACGGTGAGTGGTCGCGGGCATCTTCGAGCATACCAATCTCGTTCTCAACCTGCACCATCGTCACCACATCGGCGGCCGTCTGGCTGATATGTTTCATCAACTCGCCAAAGGCCTTGCTGTCGGCTTTGAACACGTTTTCCGAAAAGCAACTTGCTATCTCGAGTGGCTTGCCGCTGGCTGTCCGCGCCCGCGGAAATTGCCTGGTGTCGGTCTTGAACCACGACGGGGCGTAGCACGACATTGAGTTTTTCCAGGCTCCGAACCACAGAAACACCACTTTGAGTTGCAGTTGCCGCGCCTGCTCAACGGTGCGGTCGATAAGCGTGAAGTTGAACTGGCCAGGCGAAGGTTCCATCATTTCCCAATAGGCGGGCACCAGCACCGTGTTCAGCCCCAAGGCCTTCATCCGCGGCATCACATCGTCAATGTCGGCGACGCAGGTAGCGGCCGAATTGCTCAACTCGCCGCCCAAAATGAACAAGTCGCTCTGGGCCGCCGCCGTCAGCGCGGTCAGCCCTGCAAAAATCGAGAGAAATATCCTTTTCATCATCCTTAACTGTTTTGTCAAAAATATGAAAAATTGTTTTCCGCCCGCAATGCCGATTACCATCCGCCAGGCCGTCCGCCGCCAGGGCCGCCGAATCCGCCGCCGTTGCCGCCCGAGTATGACGACAGCGACACTTCGGAACCTTCGCTCGCCGAGCCGCCGACAACAAACATTCCGTTGAACAGGCTCGTTCCGCCCGTCACCGAAGCGCCGCTCACGAGTGTCGGTTTTTCGGCGCCCGACACAACCAATGGTGTGCCGCCGCTTGCGGGTGTCTTGAAGGTTACAACATTGTCGCCCACCGTCATTGAGTACCAGGTGCTTTTGTTCCACGACGCGGCCTGATAGCAACTCTGCGTAAGGCTTGCGCCCGATTCCAGTCCGCCCACAGCCACAATTGTGCCGCCCGACACGTAGAGTTTGCAGCCGCCTTCGGTGTTGGCGTCGATTGCCAATTCGGGCGACGTGCTGCCTATGGCGTAAACGGTGCCGCCTTTAATGTAGAAATTGCCGTTGGCGTCCAATCCGTCGTTGCTTGGGGCGTATCCGCACACGTAACCGCCACTGATTGTGAATGTTCCAGCCGAATTTATGGCATCGTCGGCGGCCGAATAACTGTAAACCACACCGTCGGTAATGATTATGTTGCCTTTCGACTCAATTCCTTCATTTGCAGCGCATTTGACCGCAACCGAGCCGCCCGCAAAGATTATGTTGCCGTCGAACTTTATGCCCTTGGCCGAAACGCTGTTTGAATTGGAAGAGTTGCCGCCGCGGCCGAACGGATTGGCCGACGATTGGCCGTAGTTTGAGCCGCTGACGATCACCGTCACGCTGCCGCCGTTGAAGCAGCCCGTCAAATCGCCGCTTATGCCTTTGCCGCCAGCGCCCGAGTTGGTTATGTCGAGCGAGCCGCCGTTGATTTCGAACAGGCAGTCGGCCTTTATTCCAGCGGTGCCGCTGTATTCCGCGTCTTCGCTATCGTATGCCGCTGAACCAGTGACGTTTATCACCGTTGTGCCGCCGTTTATGCAGACAAGCGAGTCGGAAGCAATGCCCTTCTTCATATTGGCCGACACGCTGACGTTGATAGTTCCGCCCGACACAATGACGGCGTCTTTTCCGCGTACGCCGTGCCCCGCCGACGAACTGACGGTGACCGTGGGCGTGCCCATAAAGTGCACGTAGTCGTCGCTTGTGATTCCCGATTTGCCTTGCGCGGTGACGCTGAGCGTGCCGTCGCCGCTGAAAATGAGTTGCCCTTCGCTGAAAATGGCGGCTTTCTCATCTTCGCCGTCGGGGGTGGAATAGGTGGCGGCGTCTTTCAGCGCGTTGGCGCCTTTCACCACCACAAAGCAGCGTTTTTTGCCCTGATTGTTAATGGCTGCGCCCCGCGTGTTGGTTAGGTTCAAATTGTTGAGAATCAATGCCTGTTTCTTCTGGTTGTACAGTTTCAGCGAGCCGTCGGCCGCCGTTCCCGAGAGTTCGAAAATCACCTTCTCGTCGGTGGTGTTGTTCACCGTCACGTGGTTTCCGCTGACGGCCACAATGCCGTTCTCGTCGCCCGTAACCTGCGCGCCGCCGTCGGCAAACACTATTTTTATGGTGCGGTCGAACTTGGTTTCCGCAAAATTGTCTTCTTCCAAAATTGAATTGTCGAACTTTGGCGACACCGTGGTGGTGTCGGCCGTGGCGGTTTGGCTTTCGCCGACGGGCGTTATGTAGTCGAAATTGTCGGTTGAGCAACTCCCGCAACCTATCAGCAGCATCGCGAAAGCAAAATATCCTTTTTTCATAGCACACATTTTTTTGTTAAACCTGCCGCTAAAGTAGGGCGGGCTTGCGCCAACGCCAACTTTATTCAACAAACGCCGCTTTTTCTTCAACAAATCGGCTTTGTCCGCTTCAAAATCCTGTATCTTTGCACGTATGGAAACGGCTCAAACAGGATTGGTTAACTATCTGACTCAGTTTGCAATACAGATTTTGCCCTATCTGTTTTTGCTCTTGCTGCACCATTTCCTTCTTGCTCCGCTTTTCTTTCGCCGAAAACTGATTTTTTACATACCAGTGACGCTGGTTTTGCTTGTCGGATTCGGGTTTTATTGCTTCAATGTGGGCAATCCGATTGCGCCGCCGCAGGGGCCGCAAGGAATGTTCCAAGGCCCGCCGCCAATGGCGCAGGAAGGCTCTGTGCCGCCGCCAATGCCAATGAACGTGCCGCCCGCCAACGGAACACCGCCGCCGTTCGACACTCTGAACCGTCCCGCGCCAGCCGAAATGCGCCCTGCCGAAGGAATGCCGCCGCAGATTATGCCCGACCGCGGACACCGCCCAATGCGCCCCGAGACAATGAAACTGCTTATGGCTCTGCTGCTTATAGGCGTCGATTTGGGTGCAATGGCCTATGTCAAGAACATTCGCACCGAAAAGCAGATTCGGGCTCTCAAGGCTGAAAATCAGAAGAATCAGGCAACAATCGAAGAGTTGAACCGCAGTGCGGCCAATGCGCGGAAAGCGGAAAACGAGTTGGTCTTCAAGACTGATTACAAGCAAGTTCGCGTCAAGCCCGACAACATTCTTTACATTGAAGGAATGGGCGAGTACCTGAAGATTTTCCAGCACGGCGCAGCCACGCCGCTGGTGGTTCTAATGAGTATGAAGCGCATTCTTGAGCAACTGCCCGACGACCATTTCGCCCGCGTCCACAAGTCGTATATTGTGAATCTGAGTCGGATAACCGCCAGCAGCCGCACGCAGATTACGTTGGAAGGCGGCGCAGTCGTTCCAATTGGCGAATCGTACCGCGTGGCGGTGTCAGAGCGGCTGAAATTCAGTTGATTGGGTTAAAAAAATCCTTCTGAACCAGATTTTCAAATCACACAACATTGTGTAACACAAAGTTGTGCAATGTGTTTTTGATTGATTTTTAGGTGAATTTTACTTTATCGGGTGCCTGATAACCGTTTAAGGTTTTCTTATTTGGCAAGAACAACCCATCGGCCGCCTTTGTCAGGACCTTCTCTTTTAATGCTGCCATCGGCCTTTAGTTTGGCCAGATAGTTGTATGATTTTCTCCCTACCTTTTGTCGAAAAAAGGTGTTTTCTCCCTACTTTTTTGCTTTTTCTCCCTACTTTTTTATCACTTTATCGGGTGCCTGATAACCGTTTTCAGTTTTTCGGGCGCTGTTTTTGTATCGCTTTTGGGTGTTTTTCTATTCGTTGTAACAGTCTGATTCCCAAACCAACGGATTGTGTTCAATGTATTCGGCAATGCGGTTCATTTCGTTTTGATTGCGCACAATGCGGTCGTGGTAGCGCGGTTGCCACGCAAAGGGGATTCCGTTTTCGCGGGCGTATTTTGTTACACGCGCCTTTAAACCACGGATAATTGTTCCCAATGTTTCATTCAACATTGGATTTTTGTTTCCTGTAACACCGCCCGTAGGGACGCGATTCATCGCGTCCGCACCAATATTGTCAACGGACGCGATAAATCGCGTCCCTACATTGTCCGATGTTTTATCGCCGTCGATCACCACAATCAAATGCGTGTGGTTGGGCATAATAACATACAATGGGATTGTGGCATACGGATAATGATTCTGAATATTTTCAATTTGTGCACGCAAACATTCCCCCACCGCCGTCAATTGTGTTTGGCCATCGCGCACCTCGCCGAAATAATGTTCGCGGCCGCCCGTGCAAATGGTGACAAAATATTCCGCACCATTGTATTTGTGCCATTTGGCGCGGGGCGTATGACGGACGGGGAATGGCATTGGTGTGGGTGTTTATTTTGTTTTTTATGCATAACACAGTTTACCCCACAATTCTTCAGGCAGCATTTCCTTGAATTTTACTTCGCTGCCTTCGGGAATGATAATTTTTTGCAAAGATTCGCATCCGCGAAAAACATATTCACCAAATTCGTTTACGGAATCCGTTATAGTTATTTGTTGCAGTGAACTGCATCCTTCAAAAACCATATCTCCAATAAACGTGACTGAATCGGGGATGATGATTTGTTGCAATGACTCACAATTTAAAAAAGCCCACTTCTCAATACTTGTAACACTATTGGGAATTGTTATATGCCGTAAAGATTTACAATCGCTGAAAACCTCACCGCCAATTTCTATTATTGAATCTGGAATGGTTATTTGTTGTAATGATTCACAACTCCCAAAAACGCCGTCAGCAATACTTGTAATTGATTTGGGAATATTTATTTGTTGCAAACT
>CAMHPA010000006.1 GCA_946186925.1 uncultured Bacteroidota bacterium
TATTGCCATTCATAACTGATACAATGTTTTTACCTAAATCGAGAACTTTTAGATATTGGTTTCGATAGAAAGCTCTAACGTTCAGCTCTTTAGTGCCATCAGCAACTTTATAGTACGCTCGTGTATTGCCCCGCGGGTACGATATGAGTTTTGTTTTCCCTTTATTATAAAGCACACCGGCAGTATCAGCAGAATATATTGCATTGCCAGCTTCAACCGAATAACGTTCCAAATTCGTCATATTGTCCCAATATTCTGTACTGGTAGGCAAATCTGTTGTATTATTTAGAGCCTTGTTTATGGCAAATGTTTTTACATTGTCGTTCGCTTTTATGGCAGAAACAGGAACTGACTTTGTTTGTTTTGGCATTACATAGTCAGTAATAGTTACTTTATCGCCATAAATAATCATTTGTGTGGTGTCTTCGTTGTACAACACACCACCGATATTTACGAATACATTTTCGCCATTTAAAAATTCAACACTATACTTTGTGGAATGAAAAGCATATCCACTTATTTTAGATGCTTTCAAATTTGTACATAATTGAAAATCAAGCTTTTTAATATGTTGGTGGTTATAAAAGGCATACGAACCGATTTCCACAACATCGGCAGGTAGGACAAAGGTTTCTGCCCTTGCATCTCTGTAATATCTACACAAAATGGTACCTTGGGCTGTGTTTTTATATAATGATTTATCAATCACTTTAAAGGTTGTATTTTCATTATCAACATCGGGAATAAATGTCTTTCCACAATACATGAATGCTGTAGTTCCCATTGTGGTAACCTTTGACCCCACATGGAATGAAGTTATGTCGCCACTAACCACACCACCTATGCGCACTACATTGTTACCGCCTGTTACTTTTGTAACTTTTGCTGAATAAAAAGCATATTGCCTTACAGTGGTTACTGATGCAGGAATTTCATACGTAGCGGCAACGCGTGCCGAAGGGTAAGCAATAAGGGTTGTCTTGCCGCTATTGTACAGAACACCATTCTCATCATTGCAGAAATGGGTGTTGCCTTCGGCCACTTTTATAAATTTCACACCAGATCGGGCTCCCCATGTATACCAGTTGTTACTGTAATCGGTATCACTTTCTGGCCCTAATTGCCTTATATTTTTACCCAAAACAAGTGTATCACCATGATTGGGTAATATTCTTGTTTCTTGAATGCCTGAACTTTCTATAACTTCCAATCCGTCAGAATCCAAATTCAATTTGATTTCACATGCTGGTATATTATTGTCTTTATCTTCAGCACGTCCGCTACGGTAAAATGCGCTGCCTTTAATGGTTTTTACATTAGCTCCGAATACAACTTGCTCCAAGTCTGAACAACAATAAAAGGCATGCTTACCAATGGTGGTTACAGCGTAGGTATCGCCATTGTAAGTCACTTCGTCAGGAATTATGACAGTACCTGTGTACTGCCAATCACCTTTAATTACGGTAGCTTCTTTTGTGTCAGTATCCAGCTCATAGTAAACGGTCTTATTATACTCCATACCGTTTTTAAGAGGTTCGGCGTATTTAACCTTGGCAGCCCATGCACCAGTCAGCGAACCCAAAACAAGCGCCAAAGTCAACAGAAAATGTTTTCTCATATCTTAATAAAGTTTAGTTTCTATGGAAAATCCCTCAACAAAGGTGTCTAAAAACCACAAACAATGCAACTTGCAACATTACATATTTGAGCAAAAAACGTTTTATCGTAGCTCAACAACTATTTTTTTTCGATGAATGTCAACTCTCTGACATCATGATTTATTTACAATTTGCTATTCCCATTAAATTCGCCACCTTTGCAGCAAAGAAATTCTCTATGGCGTTTCTCGGATTATTCGGCAAAAAAAGGGACCGGCTTGTGCCTCTGAGCGAGCTAGGCTTGACATGCGACATGCACTCGCATCTGATTCCGAACGTCGATGACGGTTCAAAATCAATTGAGGACAGCATCACCCTTATCAAAGGCTTGCACCAGATGGGATACAAAAAGTTGATTCTCACTCCCCACTTCATGACCGGCTTCTACAACAATACCGCCGACGGAGTGAGAGAAAAACTTGAGACTCTGAAAACCGAACTCGCCCGGCAATCGGTTGATGTTGACCTCAATGTGGCAGCCGAATACTACATCGACTATGATTTCATGCACGATTTGAGCCGCAAGCCCATGCTCACAATCCATGACAAGATGCTGCTCTTTGAGTGCTCGTTCACTAACCAACACCGCAATTTCGACGAGACAGTATTCGAAATGCAAATCAACGGATACAAACCCGTGCTGGCACATCCCGAGCGTTACCTCTACTGGCACAACTGCCACAGCCTGATGCAAGAATTTCATGATCGCGGCATTCTGTTTCAAATCAACATTTTATCAATAATCGGAGGGTACTCTCCAAGCGTGAGAAAAATGGCAACCTGGCTTATTGAGAACGATATGTGCGACTTCCTTGGTACAGATCTTCACAACGCCAGCCACCTGGCAGCGATTAAAAACACAATGATTCCTGAAAGGTTGCTCAACAAACTGAAAAACAGCAATCTGTTGAACAACAGCTTGTAAATCTTTCGAGTAAAGTTTTAGAGAAAAATAAAGGCGGACTTTAAAAATCCGCCTTACTAATGTTTTTGCCTTTATGATTTAAAGATTGTCGTAAAACTCGTTGAAAGTATCCATATACGATTCCGGAGCCTGATACTCAAGCAGCGGCTTGCCTGATGACTTGGCGTAACTGGCTACATCATCATTCACCTTCTGGCTTCCGAAAATCACACCATCTGAAAAGTCGATTGCAAACTTCGAAAGATTCTCGTATGTGGGGTTGGTAAGCCGCTCGACATCCTTCTCCGATATTGAATCATATATCAGCTTGCTTTTCAGCTGTGGGTTAAGCGGCGTGTCGAATTCATTGTCGTACAACGACATGACAACCTTCGAATTGCTGAACAGCGGGTTGTCGCGGAAGGTACGCTTAACGTAGATTGGCACAAACGATGTGAACCACCCATGGCAATGAATGACATCGGGCGACCAGCGCAACTTCTGCACTGTCTCGAGTACGCCCCGCGCAAAAAACATCGCACGTTCGTCATTGTCATCAAAGTATTGACCTTCGGCATTTTTAAGTATAGCCTTGCGTTGAAAATAATCCTCGTTGTCGATGAAATAAATCTGCATTCGGGCCGACTGGATAGACGCCACTTTTATTATCAATGGGTGGTCAGTATCGTCGATTATCAGGTTCATACCTGTGAGCCTTATAACCTCATGCAACTGGTTGCGACGTTCGTTCACACAGCCGTAGCGAGGCATAAATGTGCGGATTTCTTTTCCGCGTTCCTGTATTCCTTGTGGTAATTCGCGACTGATTTTCGATATCTCAGTCTCTGGTAAATAGGGGGTTATCTCCTGCGAAACGAACAACACCTTTTTCTTTTCCATCCCAAAATATTATGTGCAGTTTTAGGCCACAAAGATAGTAAAAATTTTAAGTGGCTGAACGTGAATTTTTTTAAAAGTTTTTGGCGCGAAAAAGCCGCTATTTCCATCCGCCCCACAAACGACAAAGGGACGATTTGCATCGTCCCTTTATCTATTGAAAAAAATAACTGCGTCAATTTGTCACAAGCGTCATCACACATACTCCGCAACCTTCTTTGCCGTCTTTAAAGAACATCTTCAGATAGTATGGGCCTGTTTTTTGGCACATATAGTCGAATGCAGGATATTCGGCACCGGTAGTCGGGTTGACATTGCCACCTATTTTCCCTGTGGCGTCATTCGACAATTCAACAACCGTATGTCCTGGCTTGCTCTCGTCGTTGCAAACGTAAAAACGGTAGTGGCTGCCCTTGCTCAACATTATTGAGAACTTGCCTTCCGACACGTTTTTGCCTTTCATTGCCTCAGTGAAGCGGATACGGAAGTGCTTCACATATTTGACTGAAGAGCCGTTTGCCGACGAACATTTGTCAATGAATGCCTGGTCACACTGAGCATAACCATGTCCGGCAAACATCAACAATGCTAGGCATATAAGACATACGTGTTTCATTTTCAGCGTTTTTAGCGTTTTGCGTTTTGTTCTGCTTCAAGAGCGTCCAAATCCAATTTTACCACCAATTTGTCATAGACAAAGCTAATCTTTTTTTTCAGTTTTCCTATATCAATTGGTGTAAGTCTTACTTTATATGTCGAAAATTCGTCTTGAACATACGGAATCACATTTCCGTCGGCGTCAACCGAGTTGGGGTCGTAGAAGAGCGGAATGTCGCCTTTCATAATCTCCTGCCCTGCCTCAAGGTCGCGGATATCTTGCGGGGTGAGCATTATCAAACCGCCTTTCACGGGGTCAACAACAACTTCCTGATCTTTCGGAATGTAAAGCTCGTTCTTTACATATATCTTTATGTAATTCAGGTGCTTGTCGTCGCGGAAGATGAAGTAGTTATCGCCGATTGTGTAAGCGTCGACGCGATAGTATTGCTGCTCGAGCTTGCGGCAGCCTTTTGGCGTGGCCGAACACGGAACATCCTCTATTTCGTTTGTCACAAGGTTGATTTTCTTGAACTTGTTGCGGAACACATCGGTGTTGATGTAGAAATACTCGCCTTCCTCATCGAAGAAGCTGTTGTAGAGCTCGCAACGGTTGTCGTTAAGTTTCACTTTGTACTTCTCGTCCCAAGTGTAAAGGTTGTAAACGTAGAGATAGACGAACGATGATTTCTCACCGCGGAACGTTGCCACAAGGTAGTTTCCGTATTCGTCAACAGCTAACTCAAGCACCTCGCTGTGTTTGTACTCAGGGCCTTTGATACGATGTTGCCAACGGTAACCCTTCGGGATCTCAAAGGGCATTGTCTGCGCCTGCGTCAGTTGTAAAAATGCCGTTAATAGCACGGCAATTATTGCTATTTTCTTCATAAGAGAGAATAATGTCGTTAGGGCGTAAAAGTATAAAAAAAGCGGCAACTCGCCATTTTTATTTTTGTGAGCGCCGCTTTTTGTTTACGATAGTTTTTTAAACAGCTCGGTAAACGACGTTTTCTTTCCGATGATGCTGCGCAGCTCCGATGCCGGAACACGCTCCTGCTCCATTGTGTCGCGCTCGCGGATGGTAACGGTGCCGTCCTCGAGTGTCTGATGGTCGACAGTGATGCAGAACGGTGTGCCGATGGCATCCTGACGGCGGTAACGCTTGCCGATGGAGTCCTTCTCATCATATTGAACATTGAAGTCGAACTTCAGGTCGTTGATAATCTCGCGGGCCTTCTCCGGCAGACCGTCTTTCTTCACAAGCGGCATAATGGCGGCCTTGACAGGCGACAGCACTGCGGGCAGTTTCAGAACCACGCGGGTGTCGTTCTCGCCAACAACCTCCTCGGTGTAAGCACCGCACAAAATGCTCAGGAACATACGGTCGACACCGATTGATGTCTCGATGACGTACGGAACATAGTTCTCGTTGAGCTCGGGGTCGAAATACTGGATTTTCTTGCCCGAATATTTCTGGTGCTGCGAAAGGTCGAAATTGGTGCGTGAGTGGATGCCCTCAACCTCCTTGAAGCCGAACGGCATACGGAACTCGATGTCAGTTGCGGCGTTGGCGTAGTGAGCCAGCTTGTCGTGGTCGTGGTAGCGGTAGTTCTCGTCGCCCATACCAAGAGCCTTGTGCCAGTTGAGGCGCACTTTCTTCCAGTGTTCGAACCACTTGAGCTCCTCGCCCGGACGAACAAAGAACTGCATCTCCATCTGCTCAAACTCGCGCATACGGAAGATGAACTGACGGGCCACAATCTCGTTACGGAAAGCCTTGCCAATCTGTGCGATACCAAACGGTATCTTCATACGGCCGGTTTTCTGCACATTGAGGAAGTTGACAAAGATGCCCTGAGCCGTTTCGGGGCGCAGGAAAATCTTCATTGAGCCTTCGGCGGTTGAGCCCATCTCGGTCGAGAACATCAGGTTGAACTGGCGCACATCGGTCCAGTTTTTGGTTCCGCTGATTGGGCAGACAATCTCCTCGTCGATGATTATCTGACGCAACTCATTCAAGTCATTGTCGTTCATTGCTTTGGCGTAGCGTGCGTGCAGAGCGTCGCGCTTGGCCTGATGCTCCTGGCAGTGAACGCTGGTGGCCAGGAATTTCTCTTTATCGAACGAATCGCCGAATTTCTTGGCGGCCTTGGCCACCTCTTTGGCAATTTTGTCGTCGTATTTTGCAATCTGCTCCTCAATCAGCACATCGGCGCGGTAGCGTTTCTTGCTGTCTTTGTTGTCGATGAGCGGGTCGTTGAAGGCATCAACGTGGCCCGAAGCCTTCCAGATGGTCGGGTGCATAAAGATGGCCGAATCAATGCCCACGATGTTCTCGTTGAGCTTGACCATTGCATCCCACCAGTAGCGTTTAATGTTGTTTTTGAGTTCGACACCGTTCTGACCGTAGTCGTAAACGGCGCCAAGTCCGTCGTATATCTCGCTGCTCGGGAATACAAATCCGTACTCCTTGCAGTGTGCAACGATTTTCTTGAAAACGTCTTCTTGCTGTGCCATAATTATATGTTATTATTAATATGTATTCGTTTTTTAAAGAACTGCAAATGTAGAAATAATTGCCAAACGCAAAACGAAAACATTTACTACCTTTGCGGCCGTTTAAACAAACACAATGCGATGACTATCGAAGTTGTTAAGTCGAAGATTCACAAGGTTACAGTAACGGAGGCGAACCTGCAATACGTAGGCAGCATAACCATCGACGAGGATTTGCTCGACGCCGCAAATATGATTGAAAACGAAAAGGTTCAGGTTGTGAACGTGAACAATGGCGAGCGGCTAGAGACCTACATCATCAAAGGAAAACGCGGCTCGGGATGTATCTGCCTCAACGGTCCGGCGGCACGCAAGGCCGTGGTTGGCGACGTGGTTGTAATAATCTCGTACGCGCAAATGGACTTTGAGGAGGCCAAAAGCTTCAAACCCACATTCATCTTCCCCGACACGGCAACCAATACGCTTTTGAAATGAGCCATTTCAGCGCACTCACATCGAAACTGCTGGACGGCCGGGCGCTGACGGAAACCGTTGAACGCTGGCACTCCGACGGCGAGACTATGGTGTTCACCAACGGTTGTTTCGACATTCTGCACCGCGGCCACGTTGAATATCTGGCCAAAGCCGCCGATTTGGGCACACGACTCATCGTCGGCCTCAACACCGACGCCTCGGTGCGCAGGCTCAAAGGCCCCACACGCCCCGTCAACGACGAGCAGGCAAGGGCTCTGGTGCTCTCGGCCCTGAGTTTTGTTGACGCTGTTGCGATGTTTGCCGACGACACTCCGTACAACCTCATCGCACAAGTGCAGCCCGACATTCTGGTTAAAGGCGGCGACTACCGCGTTGAGGAAATTGTGGGCTATGATATTGTCACCTCGCGCGGCGGACGTGTGCTAACACTGCCGTTTGTGGAAGGATATTCAACCACTTCGACAATAAAAAAAGGCTGTCTGTAAAAAAACATATCGGGCAAACCAATTATTTAATATTTTTAACGGCTTCAAAAAACTCTTTGTATGAAAAAGTTAAGCATTATACTACCGTTTGTCATCATCGCCCTGTGCTTTGCCAACTGCAAAATCAACCGGCAGGACAAACTCATCGGCAGTTGGAAGGTCGTTCCATTCACTGATCCCGATTCATCAGCAACCACAACATATTGGATTTTCTTTGCTGGTGACAGACTTGAGGTTTACAGCGTTTCAAACACCGATTCGCTCGGCAACCGGCCTGAAGCCGGCACTATTGTCGGAAAGTCAGACGGCATAGTTAAAACCGATTCGGCCATTTTCGCATCGCTTAAAGCAGGCAAAAAACGCGGCCGCATGATTGGTGACACCACAATATTTCAGATATTTTCGTACAATACCGATGGTAAAATAATCAACATTCTGAAACCCGACGCATCAACCGATTCCCGCTATATTGTGGGCAGTGGCGACATCTGCGGTGAGTATTGGATGGACGAGGTAAAAAAGAACAAACGACTTAAACTGGTCCGCCGCAAAGACCCCACTGGTGAGAAAGGCGGCGCTTACCTACGATTCGAGCTTGTGAAGGTTAAACTTTAACCGATGGCCAAGCTGAAAACCACCTACGTGTGCAGCAACTGCGGCGCAACGTCGGCCAAATGGATTGGCCGGTGCCCGTCGTGCGGCGAGTGGAACACCTACAACGAGGAAGTTGCCGAACCCCAACGCCCAACATCGGTGGTGGGCAGAGCGGCCACAGGGTCGGCTCCAATCCTGATTAAAGACATTGTTGAAAACCGCCAGCAGCGCAGCTCAACTCAAAGCTCTGAATTCGACCGCGTGCTGGGTGGCGGGCTGGTGCCCGGAGTGGTGGTGCTGTTTGGCGGCGAGCCCGGCATCGGCAAATCGACTCTGCTGCTGCAAGTGGCCGGAAAATTCAATGGAACAGTGCTTTACGCCTCGGGCGAGGAGAGCGCCGAACAGATTAAGATGCGCGCCACACGGCTCAAAGTGAACGACAGCAACATCTATTTTCTGGCCGAAATATCGTGCGAAAACATTATTGCGCAGGCCCGCTCGCTGAAACCCGACCTGCTGATTGTGGATTCAATCCAAACCCTGCGGACCGAATATGTTGAATCGTCGTCGGGCACGGTGACGCAAATTCGCGAATGCGCCACACTGCTGCAGCAATACGCCAAGGAGACGGCCACACCGGTAATTATTGTGGGGCACATCACCAAAGACGGCTCGCTGGCCGGACCGAAGGTGCTTGAACACGTGGTGGACACTGTGCTGCAGTTTGAGGGCGACAACCACTTCTTTTACAGAATATTACGCGCACACAAAAACCGTTTTGGCTCGACATCGGAAATCGGCATTTTTGAGATGGGCGAAGAAGGCCTGCAAGAGGTGCCGAATCCGTCGGAATTTCTGCTGAGCAACCACCGCGAGCAGTACAGCGGAGTCTCAACTGCCGCCACACTCGAGGGCGTGCGTCCGTTTATGGTTGAGGTTCAGGCGCTTGTGAGCTCGGCTGTTTACGGAACACCACAACGCTCGTCAACCGGTTTCGACTCGCGCCGGCTCAATATGCTGCTGGCCGTGCTTGAGAAAAAAGCCAATTTCAAACTGGCCACCAAAGACGTGTTCCTGAACCTTGCCGGCGGCCTGAAAGTCATTGACCCGGCACTCGACCTGGCCGTTGTCTGCGCCATTCTGTCGTCGGATGTTGACCGCCCGCTGCGCCATGGCGACTGTTTTGCCGGCGAGGTTGGCCTCTCGGGCGAAATCCGCCCCACCGCCCGCATTGAGCAACGCATTGCCGAAGCCGACAAACTCGGCTACAAGCGCATTTTCGTGCCCAACCAGCCCAAAAACATCCAACCGGACAAATACAAAATCAACATTCAGTTTGTGGACAAGCTTGAGCAGGTGATTTCAAAGGTGTTTATCGGGAAAGATTGATTATTGCTCCCGAGTTCGGGCGAAAATATTACTGTTAATCACACAGTTATCTATAAGCAAAAACCCTTCCGACTAATTGTCAGAAGGGTTTTTCCATTGTACCCGGAGCCGGGGTCGAACCGGCACAGGGGTGAACCTACTGGTGTTTGAGACCAGCGCGTCTACCGATTCCGCCATCCGGGCTTCATTTGAGCGTGCAAATATAGATAAATTCAGTAACCCAGCAAACTTTTTTTGGACTACTTTACTTCTTCATAATCAACATATTCGCCGTCGGTTTCGCGGAAATGTTTCCTGTCGTTGCCGGTTTTCGAGTAGATAATCTGCCCGTCGGCGTACTGGGTGCGGCCTTCGTCGGCGCGCTCTTCGGCACGCTGCTGCATCTTGCGCAGCTTGTGGCGCAGTATCTGCACACCAATAAATCCGAAAACATAAACCAACGCGAAAAACAGCAGAAGTCCTAACATACTTGATTGTTATAGATGATTAGTATTGAACTGAATAGCGCCACGGCGGCCTGAATCCAGCCGTTGTAGACGTGATGAAGCCGCTGCTGCCTGGCACCGAAAATGCTTGTCAGCAGCAGTGCCAACAGAAACAAAGGCGCGTACCACACAACCTGCCGGCAGCCAGTTCCGAGCAGACCGAAACCTATTGAATAGATGAAGGTGTTGATGCCCGTCAGGCACGAGAGCGTGAGCAGCCCGCTGATGATTGTGGGGTTGATGCTGCGCCTGATTTGCGCGGTTTTCAGGCCGTCGTAAACGAGCTTTATGGTGAGCAGGAACATCAGGCTGGCGGCAAACCACGTGGCTGTCTGGCCATCGACGTAAGCGGTGCCCACGCGCCCCAGAGCCAAACCGCCAGCCGAGAACGCGGCCACAACCAACACCGTGACGGCAAACCTGAGCAGCAGGTTCACTGCCGACCAGCGGCTGTCGAGAAAAGCGGCTGTAAGGCCAAGTGCAACCACATCGAGCGCGGTTGCCACAACAAACACAATAAACAGTCCGTCGAACATAACTATTTGTTTATCTTGTAATTGAATAAATATTGGTCGTTGCCGCCCACAATCAGGTTGTAGTACGACTGTCCGGCCTGCATCACGCCGATGCTGAACCGAGTCTTGCCGCGCAACGGAAATCCCGGCAGAGCCTGCCCTTTTGAATCAATAAGATAGATGTTGGCCGACTCGGTTTCGGTGATTCCGATGGCCACATTCGAGCTCGAGAGCCGGTAGAACGCCGGCCGCTGCGTGATGGTTTCGCCGAACTTGCGGTCGAAAATCTTCTTGCCGTCGAAATTGAACACCGAGAGCATATTGCCATCGACAAAGATGAGCTCGGGGCGGGCGTCGCCGCAGATGTCTTCGATGTCGAAGAAATGTTGCGGCGAGAAATCGGCCACCTTGCGCTTGGTGACGGTGCCGTCGAAGTGCAGGAAGCAAAGCGTGCCGTCGGCCGAAGTACGTACCAGCATCGCTTCCGCCCCACCCGCGGGTTTCAGGTAAGAAACGCTGTTGTTCACCGACGGGTGGATTCGTTCCTTGAAATCGACGCGCATATTTCCGCGGCGGTCAATCAGATAGACGCGCGACGTGTCGGTTATCGAGATGTAGTCTTTGCCATTGTCGATGAAATGCTGCGCCGGCTCAATGGGCACTTGGTTGGCGCGCTGCAGCGAGAAGTCGGGCAGCGTCTTGCCGTCGATTGAGTAAACATACACATCGGCGTTGTCGCACTCAACAAACAGACGGTAGTTGCGGTTTTTGGCGTAATCGAACACGGCCACCGGCAGGCTTGTGGGACTCGGCAGCGCTATCGGGTAACGCTCGACGTGGTTGCCGTTGCGGTCCACCAGATACATCTTCGAAGCGGTGTTGAAGAACATCTGCAACTTGCCATTGCGGTAGTAATCAATCTGTTGCACGCCGCCAATTATCGGCTCGTCAATCTGTTTTTTCCACATTATGCGGCCGGCGGCGTTTATCAGGTAGATGTTGTTTCGAAGGTCCTGAATGAAGATTTCGCGCTCACCGGTGTTGTGATTCTCAACCAGCACGGGCTTGAAGGCGGCAAGAGTGTCGAGATGCGTTTCCCAAAGTGTCGACGCCGAGCTCGACTGCACCGGCTGATGGCGCAGGAAGGTGTTGTGATACAGAAATCCGTCTTCAGCCGAAAACTGCCAGGCCAGACCGTAGAAGTTGCCGTAGGCCGCCTGATGGTTGTGGAAGCTGGTGATGTTGGCGCTCGACAGAATGCGGCTCAGCAGCGACTCGGCACCCGTGAGCGAGACAAAGGTGAAGAAGTTCGACTTGTTGGTTATGTAGTTGCTGAACTGGTCGTAATCGGGGTCGTACTGAAGCCTTTTGCGCAGCACATTGTCGTACACAAAGTGCGTCACCACGGCGTAGGTGTCGCCAAACACCAGCATATTGTCGATGGCGCACACATACTGCGCCTTGCACTGCCCCATCCACGGGCCGAACAAACGCGCGGGCGTCTGCTGCAGCGGCATCTCGTAGATGAAATATTTGGTGTCGTTATCGATTTTGAATTCCTGACGGCCGGGGCAGGCTGTCTTGCCGGCCACCAGCAGCTCGAGCATCTGCCGCGCTTCGTAGCCGCTTTTGCCTTCAACAATGCAGATTGTCGAGCCGTCGGGCATTGCCACCTGCATCACGCCGTGACCGAAATTGTCGGCCATCTGGTTGACAATCTGATTGCCGAACATCTGCCTGAGCGAGCCGATGTTGGTCTGATGGCGCGTGAGCTGCCCCACATTTTCCATATACGACTCGAGCGACCGCTGATATTTCTGGAAATTGCTGATTCCCAGCCACGTGAATCCGCTGATGCCCATCGGCACTTTTTTGACAAGGTCGCACTGCACAGCTTCTTGGCCTTCAAACAGTTGCGACCACTGGTTCTTGACGGCGCTCTGCAGTGTGAAGCCGTTCACCAGCCAGTTGTCGTTTTTTATGCTGATGTCGAATCCGCCCCAGTCAGAGAACGTCTGAATGGCCATATCGCTAAACAGATTGTTAACGAACTGCTTCTGTATGAACGGATTAAGAAATTTAAACTGAAGATAGATATTGGCATCGACATTTTTGCCGGCCCACTGCCTAACCTTCACAAACGACGGGTTCTGGTTGATTCCGTAACCGCTAATGGTTTGGCGCACAGCGTCCTGCATAAGCATCTCGTTGGTCGATGCCATCAGGTAGCCTTGAAAAAAGGTGAAGTAAACCACCACTTTGTTGTTGGCGGTGCTTGTGAATTTGGTGATTTTGGCCTGGTCGTACTTCTGCGTAGCCAGGCTGCCCGACGAGCCAAGCAGAGTCAGAATGGCGTCGAGTGCGCGTTTGCCCTGAAGGTTCGAACTGAAAGCCATCACTGCAAGTGGCTCATAATTAAGCATTGTGGTGTTGTGGAACGAAACCACCACCGGCAGCCCCTTGAAGTTATCGGCAAAAGTGGGATTGGTGTTCAGCAGCGAGTCGAGAGCAAGCAGATTGGCCGCAAACTCGACACCCGAGCCCACTTCGGCCACATCGGCAAACACGCGGCTCGATTTCATCTTCTTCATCACCGCGCGCGCGTCCTTCACTTCAATAATGGCCGCCGAATTAACCGGCACGGCGTCGATGGCCGACACAGCGCCGTTCTGCTGCTGCTTGAAGTAGAAATACGACACCGCCATTGCCGCCACAACAACCACTACCGCAACTATGAACAAACCTTTTTTCATTTGAGCTTTCGTGATAGATGTTTGATTGTCAGATATTTGCCATTAGAAATAGAATTCATCTTCAATATCGTCGCTCTGGCTGCCGCTGCTCTGTTTCTCGTCGTAGTCGGGGCAGTCGAAAGTCTCGTTCCAGTCGGCCGGTTTCTCAAACACATCGGTCTCGGAGTAAGGCAGCGACGGGTCGTCGTAAACCTTGCGCATAAATCCGGCCCAGATAGGCAGAGCCATATTGGCGCCCTGTCCGTAGGTGATGGACTCGAAGTGGACGCTGCGGTCTTCGGCACCGGTCCAGACACCGCCCACAAGGTTCGGTGTGACGCCCATAAACCAGCCGTCGGACTGTTCGTTGGTGGTTCCGGTTTTGGCGGCAATCTGCGCCTTGAACTTCCACGGATAATCGTCGCGCCACAAGCGTGAGCCTGTGCCCTTGCGCACAACGCCCTGCAGCATTGTGAGCATCAGATAAGCCGTGCGCTCGCTGATGGCTTCGTGCTTCACCGGCTGGAAATTGGCCAGCACGTTGCCGTTCTTATCTTCGATGCGTGTCACAAAAATCGGCTGGGTGTAAACGCCCTTGTTGGCGAAGCAGCAGTAGGCGCTCACCATCTCGCAAAGGTTCAGGTCGGCCGAGCCGAGGCAGATGGCAAGACTATTGGGAATGCTACTCTTAATGCCCATATTATGAGCTAGTTGTATCACGGCTTTCGGTTTGAAACGGTTCATCAGCCAAGCCGATATGTTGTTGAGCGATTGTGCCAGACCGTATTGCAGTGAGAGCTCGCGACCTTCGAGGAACGAGCTGCTGCCCGATTTGGGTGTCCAAACTTCGCCCGTTTCGGGGTCGGTGATGGTGACGGGCACGTTGAGCACGCGGTCGCAGGGCGAGAAGCCGTCCATCATTGCCAATGTGTAAAGGAACGGCTTGAAGGTCGAGCCAACCTGCCGCTGGGCTTTTGTAACGTGGTCGTACTGGAAGTGATGGTAGTCGATGCCGCCCACGTATGCCTTCACGTAGCCCGAGTGCGGGTCCATCGCCATAAAGCCCGACTGCAGGAAGTGCTTGTAGTAGCGCATCGAGTCCATCGGGGTCATAACGGTGTCAACATTGCCGTGCCAGCTGAAGACGTTCATCTCGGTCGGGGTGTTGAAGTTCTTCACAACATCGTCATACGGCATTTTTCTCACCCTATAGAGCACGCGGTAGCGCTCTGACCATTTCATCGAGTTGGTCATAATGGTGTTCACCTGCTCGGGCGTGAGTTCGCTCGAGAACGGCGCGTTTTCCTTGTCTTTCTCAAGATAGTCGAACTGCTTTTGCAGCGTGCTTTTCAGATGGTCGCGCACGGCGTTCTCGGCATAGTCCTGCATCTTTGAGTTGACGGTGGTGTAGATTTTCAGACCATCTTTATAGATGTCGTATGGCGAGCCGTCGGGTTTCAGGTTGCGGTTGCACCAGCCACGCAGCGGATTGGTGAACCACTCTATCGAATCTCTCTCATAATCAGACTTGTTTTTGTAATTTTTGCGCTCAGGTTTCTTGGTGTTCATCTCAATGCGCAGAAACTCGCGGAAATATGTTGCCAGGCCTTCCTTATGGTCAACCTTGTGATAGTCGAGCCCCAGCGGAAGCTGCTTGAGCGAGTCGTACTCGGCACGGGTGAGCTTGTCGTTGTTCAGCATCTGATAGAGAACCACATTGCGGCGCTGCACAGTCTGCTCGGGGCGGCGCAGCGGATTGTAGAGCGCCGGGTTCTTGGCCATTCCCACAAGCATTGCCGCCTGCTCAATGCGCAAGTCCTGCGGCGTGGTGTTGAAGTAGATTTTCGCCGCCGACTTCACGCCCACAGCCAGGTTCATAAAATCGAACTGGTTGAGATACATTGCGATAATCTCTTCTTTGGTGTAGCTGCGCTCAAGTTTGATGGCGATAACCCACTCGCGGAACTTGCGGTTCACCATTTGCAGAGAATTGGTGAAATTCTCGCGCGGGAAAAGCATCTTGGCCAGCTGCTGCGATATGGTGCTGCCGCCACCCGAACTCTTGTTGCCCGAAACAATGGTCTTGAAGAACACGCGCACCAGACCGGGGAAATCGACGCCCGAGTGCTTGTAGTAGCGCTGGTCTTCAGTCGAAACCAAGGCATCGACAAGGTACGGCGAGAGCTCATTGTAAGTGCCGGTCGAGCGGTTCTCTTTGAAATAGGTGCCCAGAAGCACACCGTCTTCCGAATACACTTCCGAAGCCAGATTGCTTTTCGGATTCTCAAGTTCTTCAAACGAAGGCATAAAGCCGAGATTTCCGTTCCAAATGTTGTAGAACATCACTGCCGTGAGCACAACCGGAAACACCACTAACGACCAAATGATTATCTTCCATTGCAGCCGTTTCGAGATAGATATTGCCATTGCAAAAATTTTATTTTAAGTGGCAAAGATAAAAAATTAGGTTGGTTGTGAACACAGCAGATGCAAATTGAGAAATTGCCGGCTATTATTCAGCAACTCTCGCTCTTTTCAGATATAATCATCCTTGCCGATTACTGCTCGCGCACGGTTGCGGAATGGCTCAAAGCACTCCCGTTTTAGACTATTCAATCACCTTCACCGCCATCGATTTTAGCTGCTGCCAGCCTGCCTGGTCGGTTAGGCGCACCATAAAGTGATAGTCGCCAGGGTCGATGTCGGCAGGAATGTCAATGTTGATGGTTGCCGTGTATGTCTGCTGCCCCTCCGGGATGTCGAAATCGCTATTGAATACCCACGGATTCACGGGCTTTTTCTCACCTTCGATTTCACATTCAGCCGCCGAAGTGCTGTGAGTGTGGTGGTCGAAATTGTTGTGAACCTCAATGTTATAGCTTCCCAACTCCACATTGTCGGAAAACTGATAGTGGAAAGCAATCACGCCGCCGCGTTTAAACTGCTGACAATCAACGGGGCAAGTCTGCTCGCCATCGGCAGTGATTTCGGGCAACGCCATATCCTCCGTTTTATCGGAACTGCTGCACGCACAGAGTGCGCACAGCAGAAGCGATGAAAAAATGCTTTTTTTCATACTTTAATCGTTATGTGAATGTTCGTGTTCGTCGTCATCATCATCGTCATCCTCAACAATTTCGATGTGGCATTCGGCCGTTGTTTGCTGGCCTTCCTTGTCGGTAACTGTAAAGTGAAAATGATACTCACCAAGCGGCGCATCGGCTGGAATATCGATGTGCTCGTGGAACTCTATATTCTTGACACCTATGTATTTACCATCGGTAAACGATTTCTCGATTTCGAAACCGCTGCCTTCCTCCTGATGAATTTCGATGTCAATTCGGCTGATTAATCCTTCGGCCAAAACATCGGCTTCAAGGTGCAAATCGTGACCCGGATGGGCGTGGCGGCTGTTGTCGTGCCCCACTTCGGTGAGCGTAATTGTCGGTTTTTCAGGTGTTTCGTCGTCTTTGTTGCACGATGCAAATACAAATGTCATAGCTGTGAGAGCCGCGATAAGGCTCATATTAAATATCTTTTTCATTATTGTAAATCTTTATTTATTAAACATTTAAATTGTTTTTGTTTTTCGTTAGTGCATTTAATTATTGTTTGTGTTTTTAGTTAGTGTTTGTGTTAACGTTTAAAACTCCCATCCCGCCATAATCGAAAAATTCCGGCCAGCCTCCGGCACATCAATAAGCCGGTAATAACTGGTGTGGTCATAATAGCGCTTATTCAGCAGATTATCAGCGTGAAGCGACAGACTAATGCTGCTTTCCGCAAAGCGAAATCTGTGGCTTGCCGACAGATTCAGCGTCCAATAGCCATCGGTTGGCTTTTCGGGCGGCACTATATTGTCCTGTTTTCCAACTATATGCACGTTCAGTCCGACAGAACCCTCGCCGTGCCGCTTGTGGCTGTACTTGAGCCCCGCATCGGCCGACCACGGCGTTGAGAACGGCAGCGTGTAGCCCTTTTTCGCGCCCGACAGCTGCTCGGCATACAGATACTCGCCTTTCAGTTCGGCATTAATGTGCCGCGTGATTTTGCAAGTGGACTGACACTCAACACCATAGCGCAAGACTTCGGCCTGCGTGTAATGGTACAGTTGCAGACCTTCCTCGTATAACGACGTGGGGTTCAGATAGATATAGTTCGGAAAATAGTTTACGTACGGCTCAATCTGAATGCTGGCCACCTTGTTGGCCCAATAGGCGCTCACGTCAAGTTGGTACGACACTTCGGGGTTGAGTTCGGCATTGCCGCGCTCATAACGGAAAATGTGATAGTTGATGCCGTCGGCGCCCAACTCTTTCGGAATCGGTATGCGGAAGCTCTTGCCCACATTGGCTTTCAGCACCCAATCGGCAGCCTCGTAACTTGCCCCAACCGACCACGTCAGATTATTGAAAGTCAGGTCAATATCAGCAGAGCGCTGTTTAAAAACCGAATCGGCGCCAACGGGCGTTTTGTACCAATCGTTGTAACTGTGAATGTGCGTCTGCGCGAAATCGTAGCGCAAACCGGCATTAAGTTTCAGTTTGTCAGTCGGTTGCCACTTGTCAAGAAGATAGGCGCCGTAGCTCCCGGTTTCGAAATCGGGGATAATGAATCCCCAGCCTGTTCTTCTATTATGCTGATATTCAGTATTGATGCCAGCGTTTAGATTGTGCTCCGCCAGCGCCATTTTCAGCCCGATGTTGGCCGTGTAGGTGCTTTTGTCGAAATGACGCTCCATTGGGCCGTCGGGTTTCGGCATATATCCGTGCGACACCGGTTCCGAGCACTCCTCGCGCCTGTTGTTCTGATAGGCAAGCGACACATCAACCGACAAAACGCTGCTGCGCCAACTGCTGTGACTCAGTACTTTAAGATGGTTTACCCATTGATACGGCAAGTCAATGTCACGCCGCGAACGGTCATAATCGATGTCCGACAGCCGCACCTCAAGTCCGTGGGCGTTGGCAAAAAATCCGCTTTTTGCGTATGTGTCCGACACGCGCAGGTCGGTGTGAAAATTGTATCCGGCATAACCGATCATCAAACTTCCATCGCGCTCAAGCCCGGCAGTATTGCGTAACCGCTGGTCTTTCAGCTTGATATAGTATGAGTAGTATTGAATGCTGTCGGTGGGCACGCGGTAGTCGCCATAGTTGATAATGGTGACGTTGGCGCGGCAGAAAAGCTTTCCGGCACGCAGTCCTAACTTGGCCGAGGCGCCCAATTGTCCGTTGTTGCTCCGTCCGAACAACTGCACCGCTCCGCTCAAACTGTCGGTTGGTATATGATTGGTATATAAGCATATAACACCGCCAATAGCATCACTGCCATAGAGCAGAGCCGCCGGGCCTTTAATCACTTCAACGCGGTCGATGGCAAACTGGTCAATCTCCAGACCGTGGTCATCGCCCCACTGCTGACCTTCGTGTTTTATCCCGTCTTCGGCCACAGCCATACGGTTAAAGCCCAAGCCGCGGATTGTCGGTTTCGACTGCCCTGAGCCAATGCTCATCGCCTTCACGCCCGGAATGCCTTGCAGCGTATGCATCAGGCTGCCCGAGAAGTTCTGCTGAAGATAGTCGCGGCTCACCTGAATCGACGATAGCGTGGTATGCGTCTGCACGGGGCGCACAGCGCGGTCCGTAATAGTAACTTCCTCAATATCAATCACTGTGTCGGTCATTGCACACAGCAACGCCGCAGCAGCAAGAAAATGTGTCATAAATCGATTATTTGATTTAAACAAACTGATTATCAGCCCGATAAATATGCAGCAAACGAGAGCCTGCAATTCGGGCCAACAAAAAAATAGCGGGATGTTTGTTTAAATCGTAGGAGGGGCGCGTCCGCGAATGTGCCCGTATCTGTTGCAAGGAATGAGGCTGCACTCTGCGGTTTGGATGTATCTTGTTAATAATAAGAGTGATGCAATGGCAATCGACAGCGCCATTGCGAAAGGCAACTGGCACAGTTGGCAAATAAGGCAATTGCTATCGGCCAGTTGAAATTCAATCAAGTGCCCCGAATGGCAAGAGTGGTGTGCGCACTGTTCGCACTCATAATCAGCGTGATACACCGGCTCGTGCGTGTGAACCGCCAGCACGGCAATGCGCGTCAGAAACACTGACAGCAGCACCATCGCTAATATTTTTTGCTTTGCCTTCATTTGGTGGGGCAAATGTAAGCATTTTTGCGAATGTTGTGATAAAAACAAAAAGAGCGATTTTCTATGTACCTTGGCAATAACAGCTTTAGCTACAAAGCAAACATCAACATTATCAGTGTTTTGCAATGCCTTTTCCGCGCAACAAATCGGAACTCATTGGTACCGCAAAGTAACAGCGCTCTATCTGCGTCAATCCCCATTAGTGGGGATTTGCGGGGGCGTTTTTGGTTACTGCGGGGGATAAAAAGCGTACACAACCAGCCATAAAAAATGCCGTCAACGACATAAAACAGTCATTGACAGCACTTTTTGATATTCCGCCGAAGCGGTTATTTCTTCTCGCCGCGCAGTTGGCGTGCGGCGGCAATCATATTGGCGATAGAAGCCTTTGTCTCGGCCCAGCCGCGGGTTTTCAGGCCGCAGTCGGGGTTCACCCACAGGCGTTCGGCGGGGATGTTGGTTTGAGCCTTGTGCATCAGCCCCACAATCTCGTCAACCGACGGCACGCGCGCCGAGTGGATGTCGTAAACGCCAGGGCCGATGCCGTTCGGGTAACTGAAACTGCCGAACACGTTGAGCAGTTCCATCTGCGAGCGCGAGCACTCGATGGTAATCACATCGGCGTCCATTTGCGCAATGTGCTCAATAATGTCGTTGAATTCCGAGTAGCACATATGCGTGTGTATCTGCGTTTCGTCGCTCACGCCGCTCGACGCCAGACGGAACGCCTTCACGGCCCAGTTCAGATAATCGGCCCATTCGGATTTGCGCAGCGGCAGACCTTCGCGGATGGCGGGCTCGTCAATCTGAATCACCTTGATTCCAGCGCGCTCAAGGTCAGTCACTTCGTCGCGGATAGCCAACGCAATCTGCTTTGTGGTTTCAGAGCGCGGTTGGTCGTTGCGCACAAACGACCACTGCAGAATGGTCACAGGCCCCGTCAGCATTCCCTTCATAGGCTTTTTGGTTACACTTTGCGCGAATGTAATCCAGTCGATGGTCATTGGCGTGGGGCGCGAAACGTCGCCGAAAATGATGGGCGGCTTCACGCAGCGCGAGCCGTAACTCTGCACCCAGCCGTTCTGTGTGAACACGAATCCGTCCAACTGCTCGCCGAAATACTCAACCATATCGTTGCGCTCAAACTCGCCGTGAACCAGCACGTCGAGCCCCGCTTCTTCCTGCCAGCGGACCGCGCGGGCCGTCTCGTCCTTCAGCAGTTGGTTGTATTCCTGCGCCGACAGTTCGCCCTTGCGGAAACGGGCGCGCCACGAGCGCACTTCGGTGGTCTGCGGGAACGAGCCGATGGTTGTGGTTGGGAACAGCGGCAGGTTGAGCCGCGCCTGCTGCTTTTGGCTGCGGACGGTGTATGCGCTTTCACGATTATAGTCTGATTCTGAAGTATTTGCGGTGCGTTCGGCCACTTTGGCGTTATGTATCAGTTTCGATGATTTGCGTGCCGCGATGTCAGCCTTGTTCTGCTGATAGGCGGCCTGAAGACAAGTATTGGTGCGGTCGACAGCCAGAACCGACAGTGTTACAAGTTCGTCAACCTTCTGACGCGCAAACGCCAGCCAGCGCTTGATTTCGGCGGGCAGACGCTTCTCGTCGCGTTCTAAATCAAGGTCGTACGGCACGTGCAGGAACGACGCCGACGCTGCTACCCACACACGGTCGGCGCCCAATCGGGCCACAGCCACGTCAATCAGTTTGAACGATTGCTCGAAGTCGTTTTTCCAGATGTTGCGGCCGTCAACAACGCCCAGCGACAGGATTTTGCCCGCGGGGAAGATGTCCAGAATGCTGATGAAATCTTCAGCGCCACGCACAAAATCAATGTGGATGGCGTCGGTCGGCAGCGAGAGAGCCAGCGCCGCATTGTCGCGCAAAGCACCAAAATATGTCGTCAGCACGATTTTCAGGCTCGTCTGCCTGCGCACTTGGCCGTAAACCTTCTGATAGAGCGATTTAGCCTTCTCGTCAAGGTCTAGCACAAGGCACGGCTCGTCAATCTGAACCCATTCGGCACCAGCGTTTTCCAGCGATTTCAGTTGCTCAATAAATACGGGTAACAGTCTGTCTATCAAGTCCAAACGCGAGAATCCCGATTCTTTTTCCTTGCCCAGAAGCAGGAACGACACAGGCCCGATGACCACGGGCTTCGTCTCAATTCCTGCCGCTTTTGCTTCGCGATACTCGTCGGCAGCCTTCGTGTCCGACAGTTTAAACGATTGATTCTTAACAAATTCAGGCACAATGTAGTGATAGTTCGTGTCGAACCATTTGGTCATTTCCATTGCAATAATGTCGTTGCCGTCGCGCTGAACGCCGTGAGCCATAGCAAAATACAACTCTAACTGATTGTCGCGCAGAGCGTTGTAGCGCTCGGGAATGGCGCCCACGGCCACCGTTTGGTCGAGCACTTGGTCGTAGAGCGAGAAATCGTTCGACGGCACAAGCGAAATGCCAGCGTTCGCCTGTAACTTCCAGTTTTCCAATCTGATACTGCGGGCAACCGACAGCAGTTCGTCGCCCGTGATTTTACCGTTCCAATAGGCTTCTTCGGCCTTTTTCAGTTCGCGCGCCTTTCCAATCCGCGGAAAGCCGACAACATTTGTCTTTATCGATTTTTTCATTCCAAAAAAAGTTTTAGTGTTCATTTTCGGGCGGCAAAGGTGGAATGTGGAATTTTCACAAGCAAATTGTTTCAGTAAATAAGGAAATTATCCTAAATTTGTCGGCATTATCGGCGCGCAGCCGAATATTATCCTTTAAATTCAAAAGATAACCGAATGGCAAAATTAGATTCCACCGACATTAGGATTTTGGAAGTCTTGCAAGAGAATTCGCACTTGACTACCAAAGAGTTAGCAGCGAAAGTAAACCTGTCGC
This sequence comes from uncultured Bacteroidota bacterium, assembly GCA_946186925.1. GTDB lineage: Bacteria > Bacteroidota > Bacteroidia > Bacteroidales > SZUA-534 > RUG13583. The sequence goes on from CAMHPA010000006.1 coordinate 22,309, forward strand.
CGTCGCCCGCCTTCGAGCGTCAGAAGCGGCTCGAACGCGACGGCTACATCGACCATTATATGGCTGTGGTTGACCCAGAAAAGGTGGGCAACGGGCTGCTTGTGCTGTGCGGCATAACGCTTCGGCAGCACAGCAAGCGTTTGGGCGCAGAGTTTGTTGAAGCCGTAAACCACATTCCCGAAATTGTCGAGTGTTGGAACACGTCGGGCGACTACGACTTCATTATGAAGATTTACGTGAGCGATATGAAGCGCTATCAGGACTTCGTTCTCAACACTTTAGGCGTTGTCGAGAGCATCGGGTCGCTGCATAGTTTCTTTGTGATTGGCACTGTCAAAAGCGGCACCGTGCCCATTCCGAAAGCAGAATGACGGGGCGTAAAAAAATCACGGAACCAGAGCCTTCAACGCCGCTGATTCCGTGATATTTAATCTTTTAGCCTGTGTTCCCGATAATACCCCACCGCCACTTCAACATTGCGCATTATGGCGCGGCTCGAAAATGTTGCGCCGCTCACCGCGTCAACTTCGCGGATTGAGTTGATTGACAAGCCTTTGTATTTTGGCAGCATTCGGTTTTCAATGTCGGTCAGATATTCGGGCGTTTCAATGTTGCCAAGCATTACAACCGACTGAATAACAGTGTCTTTAATAGTTATGCTGACAGGAACAGGCCCAGCGTAGCCTTTGATTTTCTCGCCAAGTTTGACGGTGTTAATCGTGCAACTGCCGTCGGGGTTGGCGGTCATATTACGGTCTGAACACGAGCAAGTTACGGCCAGAAGCAGCAATGCCGCAAGCGGTTTGAAAAACATACTCTTTTTGCTCAACCGATTCAACCCGTTTGTGACCGATAATTGGTTCTTTTTTAATCCGTTAGAATCGTTTAGAGATATAAAATTATCTGTGAAAATCTGTGTTATCTGTGTCATTTGTGCGAATTGTTTACGTCCTAAAAATCAGAAAATTACAAACGCCGACACCGCCAACCACCGCTCATTGTGGCAGTCGGGTTCGGGCGTAATCATTGGGCAGACCGAATTGTAGCCGATTGGTTTTGTAAATTCAGCGTCGCTAACGCGCTGACCGACAGTGTTGAAGCAATCAAGTTTCAGCCCCGCCGCGAATTTTGCCCAATGGTGCGTGTATGTGGCACTGCCCGCCAGCGCGTCGGTGTTGGCCGCGTGGTAGGCGTACGGCGCAAAACACGTCTGAAAGTCAACGTGTTGAATGGCGTTGTTCTTAATCTCAACGTCGTAATTGTTGCGCACCGCAATCTGACGGTTGTACTGAACGGCCAAGTTGAGTTCGTGCCTCAAATTGCCCGAACGCAACCGCGCGTCAAGGCGGAAATTTGGCGTAATATTCACGTTTTCAACCAAATATTTGTATTTGGTATTTTCCTCGCGGCGGCTGTCGAGCATACAGCCCGCTTGAATGCCGAAAACAATGTTCGGCGTTGGCGCAATGCTCAATTGTACGGCATTTTTCGTGCTGACAGTCAGAAACTTATAATTCCGTTCCTCGCCAATCTTGCGGTAATCGTAAGTTGAGTTGGCGGCGTCGGTCAAATAGCGTTCCAGAATGTTCTCGCAGCCGCGTCGGCTCACAATCTGACTGAAACTGAACAGATTAAGGCTCACTTTCGGCGTTAGGGCGCAGGCAATCTCAAACGCGGGGTTGACGGTTTGCGTGCGGCTGTTGTAAAGGTTCACAATCGAACTCTCTTCGGTGTACATATATTTGTAATCGTACACCGCGTTTGCCTTGATTTTCAGCCGTTTGCCAATGGCCGACTGATACGCCACGTCGGCGCCGACGTTGTTGATGTAGAACATTCGCGACACGCCAAAAGCCACCGTGCTCTGTTTGTTGTTGTAGAGCCCGAATCCGTAGAGCACAAAGAACCTCTGCTGCTCGCCAGGGCGCCAGTAGCGGTCGTGCTCATACTGCTTGTTGCGCGTATAGTACAAGCTGACGCACAGTGAGTTACCACCGTCAAAAACTCTGCCGCCGCCAATTTTGAACGTCAGAAAAGTGGTGTTGTTCAGCACGCGCGGGTCGGTCAGGCGGTAGGCCTGCTCGCCGTTGAACGCAAAGTTGGCGCCCAGGTGCCAGCGGCCGAACTGCTTCGTGTAACCGCCTTCAGCACAGTAGTTTTCGAATCGGCTGTTGCCGCCCGTCGAGTCGGTGATGGCGTACGGCAGATAGAGTTCGGGGTAGCGCATTGCGTTCCACGAGATGCCGCGGTGCCTGCCCAGCGCGTAGTGGGCCTTGCCGTAGAGCACACCCAACTTGCCGTAATCGCTTACACCATAGCCGTTTAGCCCCCAATCGCGGCTGCTGCGGCCCTCGTATGGCAGAAAATCGCCTTCGGTTTCGCCTGTCGAGCAGAATGTCGAAACCATTGCCTGCGACAATTTCAGCGAATCGCCAAAGCGCTGTTTCTCAACCGAATAGTAGCAGGCCGATTTTTCCAGCAGGCTGCTTATCGCGGAAGCGGACGACTGAAAACGCCTGTCGAACCGTGCGGCCGACGGCGACAGACTCTCGCGTACGTGCGTAACAATCTGATTTTGAGCCGCCGCCACTTGGCAGACAGCGGTCAGCAAGGCTGCGGCCAGCAATTTATTTCGTAACATTTTTTCCTACATTAAAAATTAGTTCCATACCGAAAAACGGATTCGTCCACTCGCGCCTTGTCCGCGCCGACGTGTTGCTAACATATTGTGGATGAACGTCGAAGATGTTGTTAACAAAGAACGACAGTTTGGTGCTGTTGAACTCTTTCGTGGCCTTGATGTTCCAGAGCATATACACGGGCTTCTCTTCTTTGGCGTAGGTGAGCGCGGTCGATTGGCGGCGCAGTTGGAACCACTCAATCTCGGCGTTCGAGTTGATTTTTTCGGCCAGTTCGGGCGTAACTTCGTGAGTATCACCGTTGAAATCGATGTAAGCGTAGGGCGTTTTCTTGTAGATGCCCTCAAATCGGTCGGTGTATTGGCTTGTCTGCGTCCAGATGAACTGAAAGAAATTGGTGAAAATCAGGCCGAAACGCGGAATGTGCGTGTTCAGCCACACGTTGGTGTTCAGGCGCGTTTTCTTGGTTTGCGCGTCCAAATCGTAGATGCCCACATACGGGTACATATTCTGCCCGATGCGGCTGTTCGGGTAGAAATAGTCGGGCAGCGACGAGCCGTAAACCGTGTAGTAGTAAGCCCCGTTCACCTCAATGTTGGTCTCAATGGCCTTGATTTTCGGGCTCACAACCCGATACTCAATGCCACGCTTAACCACCTTCTCGCTGTTCATTACCTTGCCGTACGAGTTGAACTCGCTGAAAGTCTGCGCGATATAGTCGTCTTTTTCAGGACGGCGGCCGCTGATGTCGGCGTCTTCTTTCAGTTGGCTGAAAAACGGATAGGTCACGGGCATATAGAACTTGAAATACTCAAAGCCCGATTCCGACCGCTCGTAGAACGCCGTGAGCGAAATCTCAAATCCCTTGTAATCAATGTCGTAGCCTACTTCAAACTTCTTGTTTCGGTTCTCGCGGATGTCGCGGTTTGTGCCGTCGAAAATTTTGGTGTAAGTGATTAGATGTCTGTTGTTTGGATTGTTTGTGTAGGCGTTCAGCACCCAGAAATCCTTGTAGATTTTTTCGGGATAGAGATAGTCCATTGTCGGCAGTTTGTTCTCAATTCCGAACCCGAAGCGCAAAGTGTGTTTCAGCATCTCACCAATTGTGTATGAAGCATTTAGGCGTGGTTCGCACAGCAGTTTGCCGTTCAGCGCGTAGCCGCTTTCAAGATTGAACATTTGCGAGAAGCGATAGCCAAAATCCACTTTAGCCGTCTGATTTTCAGTCGGTTTCAGCGTCCACCTGCTCTGAACGTAAGCCGCGCCCGTCTCAATGGCGGGAATGTCGTAGTTTTTGCGCGGCCGCATATACGAGTTGTCCGACGGAAACGGCGGAAGTTTCTCATTTTCAATCACTGCGCCTTCGCCACGGTTCTTTGTCGCCGTAAAATCGGCACCATACTCAATGTTCAGGTTGAGCCGCGGCGCAATCTCAAAACGGCTGTTCAGGTTCAGTTGCGCGTAGAAATTCAGCGGAATGTTTTCGATGTAAAAGTCACTGTAATACATAGTTGGCAGGTAGTAGCCTTCGTGCTCGCCTTCGCTGTACGAGAGCGGCATACTCTTCGGGTTGCCCGTGATGACGCAGTAGTGGCGGTCAATCACGTCGCTCACGCGGCTGAACGACGCCACCAGTTCGGCCGTCTCAATCCAGGCCGCGCCCGTGTTCAGTTTCGCCTTGAGCATAAGGTCGGTTTTGTTGTAGTCGGCCTTGTAGGTCTCGTTGTACTCGTAGGTCAGTTCGTCCTTCTTCATTTTGTTGGCCGAAATGGTCTGCGCAAGTTTGAAATCGATGTCGATGCTGCGGCTTAACCCAATGGTAATCTTATTGTTATAATACGCCTGCGCGGTGATGCGGGTGAATTTTTCCATTTCTTCGCGGATGTCGTCGCACGAGTGCAGATAATCGGCGCCAATGTGCAGTGCGCCAGCCTTTTCGCCGAGCGAGAAGCCCTTTCCAGCGTAGAATAGTTTGTTCTTCAAATCGATTTTGGCCCTGACGCGCAGCGGCGACACGCCGTACTTCGATTTCACCTGAATCTGCCCAGCCGAGATGTTGCCGTACTTCGACGACGAGATGCCGCGGTTCACTTCAACGCTCTGAATGTGGTCGGTGCTGATGTAGCGCATATCGGTGCCAGAGTTGATGCCCGTGCGTTCCTTCACCTGACTGTCGCCGCCGCCCGAGTAACTGTTCTGCGTGATGCCCACCATTTGCACCCGCACGCCGTCCGACGTCTGCGGCACACCGTCGGCCGTGACGCCCATTCCGAGCGACGAGTTTTGGTCCGTGCCCACCTGACGGTTGCTGTTCAGGTTGAAGCCCGTCATTGAGTTGTCGGTGTGCAGATTGCCAGGCAACAGCACAAACAGGTCGGCAATGCTCACGGGCTGAATGTACTCAATGGCCGTCTCGCCGATTTCCAACTTGTCGGCCTTGTGGCGGCGCGCCATAACTTCAACGTCGGCAATGCGGAAGGTGGCCGTGGGCATAGTCACCGCCAGGCTCACGTCGTGGTCGGTAACGCTCACAGTCAGCACTTTATCAACCAATCCCATTCGGCGGAAAAGGATTTTGTGCGTCCCCACAGGCACGCGCCGCAGGGTGAACCGCCCGTTCTCGTCGGCCAAAGCCGCAATCTGCAAATCTTCGATTGCCACGGTGGCGAATCCCGCGTAGCCGTCGTCGGTTGTAATCACGCCGCCAACGTTGAAAGTGCTCTGCGCCAAAGCCGTCGTCGCAATCAACAGACTGAAAAACAGAATTATAACGTATCTCATTTTATTCAATTAAAAATCCGCAGAGAGATTTCGGCCCCCCGCGGATTTTCCCTATCTATCTGAAAAGAACTTTACCTGTTTCGCCAACCTGCGGAATAGTCTGCATAATCCTTATGCGGCACCAATTGCTCGCAGTCTTCGGTCGAGTTGTTTGTGTCGGCATAGCCGTCTTTGTCGCTTCCCTTGCGTTTTACAAGAATGCCGCTGTGGCAGCCCTTCACAAGTTGTTTGCCGCGGTCAACCGTCTGCGGAAGCGGGTTTGTCACAATGTCCGACGGAATGTGGCCCGTGGTGATACCGTCGAGTATTTTGTCGGCGGCCACCGAAAGCATTTGAATTTCAACGTTATTGCCTTCCTTGTCGGCAACGGTTGCGGTTGAAGTGTTGGCCTTGAAGAAGGCGTCGAGAGCGGCCTGCGTGCCGTTTTCGAGTTTGAAAATGAACGGGCAGTAGAAGCCGCGCGGGTGCTGATAGAAGCCGCCAATGCCGCCGTAGTCGTTTTCGGCAGGATAGATTTCCAAAACATTGGGAACTTCAGGATTGTCAACGTCGCTTGTGTAAACCTGCGGGTCGTAGATTTCAAAATCGGCGCCCGTCAGATTTATGGCGTTCTCGTAGGTGTAATCGACCCAAGTGGTGTCGTAGCGCACGTTGTCGCCGCTGCCAATGGTGTCAACCTTGTCAACGTAGCGGTTTTCGGTTGCGGTGTGGTTAATGGCCGTGAAGGCGATAACAAGTTTGTCGTGCGGCTTCACGGGCACGTCGTATCCCGAGCCTGGAATGACAATCACGCCGTGGACAGGCACCTTGCCCGCGTTGTAATACTCGTCGTACCAACTCTCTTTCTCGGTGCACGAAGCCTGCATTGTGCAACCAACTGCCAATCCGTCGGCGTAGAGCACGTTGCTGGTCGGGTTGTAAAGCACCATATACTGGTCGGGGTGCATCATTCGGCCCGCGTTGCGCTCGCCGTTGAAGAAGATTTCAGAGAAAATAAACTGATAATCAGCCGAGTTGGCGGCCGTTGTAATCAGTTTCACGCTGATTTCGTCGTCGCCCTTGACGGTGACATTCTCGCTGCGAAGGAAGATTGTCTTGCCTTCGGCCGATTTCTCAAGGCTGAAGTCGTAAACGCCCACTGGCAGTTTGATTGCGATTTTTCCGTTGCCGTTGGCGTCAAAATCGTTTTTGCTGACGGTGAAGGTGTAGGTGTCCTTCGATTCGGTTGCAATGGCCGTGAGCACGGCGCCGTCAATCTCATCGGCCGAAATTGAGCCCGCAACGTCGCAAATCACACTAACTGTGGCTTTTACATCGTTGTCATCGTCATCGTCGCAAGCGGTGAACATTGCGCTACCGCCTAACATCGCCATCGCAATGGCGAAATTTAAAACTTTCTTGTTCATTTTGTTTAATTTTTATTGTTTAAAAGATTGATATTCAATATTTAAGTGTCGGTTTTTCCGAGAAACCGAAGCGCAAAGAGCACCTTTAGCGCCATTTCCGTGGCACTTCAACCGATTGGTTTTCAGATAGTTTGCCTATTTTTCCTTGCAGCCGTCGTGACCGCCGCAGCCGTCAGTTTGTTCGGCAGCCTGCGCCATTGCTTCGGGGTCGTTTTTCTTCTTGCAGCAGTCGGCAAATTGCTCTGCTTCAAAGTAATAGTCGGGCACAAAGTCGGTTTTGTTGTCGGCCATCCATTGCAGTTGTTCCTGCTTGTAGGCCTTCACGCTTTCGAGTTTGGCTTTCAGCGCGTCGCAGCGTTCCTGCAGCGAAGCGTCGGTTTTCAGTTTTTCGGTTGCTTCGGCAAGCGCTTCGGCCACTTTGGCTTCGTTGCTGTCCAATGTTTCTTTGGTTATCTTGTTCATTCTCAAGTAGCCTGTAATGTTGGCGTGCTGTCCCATCAGGCATTTGTTGAACTTCTCAATCTCGCCGCCAACCAAAACGCGCATCATCACGGTTGTGTCGCGCATATCGGTGAAAGTCAGTTTCTTACCCGAGCAGCAGACGTGCGTTACGTTGGCTTTGATTCGTATTTGCTTGTCTAAAAGGAATTTTGCCGAATCTAAAACTGTTTTTGGCGAGTAAACGCCCGCGCAGCAGTCTTTTTTGCCGTCGGCGGTTGCCTTCGACGAGTTTCCGCCACACGCGGCAAACAGCATTGTTGCCGCAACAATTGCACTAAAAATTGTCTTTTTCATCATTCAAAATTTTCGTTAAAAATTATGCCGCAAAAGTGCAGGCTACATTTTTACTGTGAAATCCCCTATTTTGGCGATTTTCAGTTTTGTCCGATAGCCTTTTCGGGGGATTGCGGGAGCGTAAAGTGGTGGTTTACCTTGATATAAATGAATTTTTGGTGTTGAATTAATCTAACCGATTCAACCCGATTTAATCCGAAACTTAATCTGTTCGAATCTGATAGAATCGGTTAGTGAAAAATAATCTGTGAAAATCTGTGTTCTCTGCGCCATTTGTGCGAAAATTCCTGTGTTTTTCGCCCCCAAAAATCCCCATTTGTGGCGATTGCGGGCAACTTTGCATAAAGGTAATTTTGCGCCGTAAAAAATTAAGCATAGGTATGCGTTATTTGCTTTCAGCAGCATTGCTATTTATCAGTATATCAGCATTTCCGCAAAACGTTAGAAGTCGCGTTCTGGGCGACGACGGCGCACCTGCGGCTTTTGCCAATGTTGCCGTTCTGAACCCCGACTCGAGCCTTGTGGCGGGCACTTCGGCCGACGCCGACGGATTCTTCATCATTGCCGTCCCGAACCGAAAATTCACGCTGGCTGTTTCGTGCGTGGGCTACGCTAAATTCAGCGCCGAATGCGACGGACGGCTGCCCGAAAACATCGTGCTTAAAAAGCAAGACATTGATTTGAAAGAAGTTGACGTGACCGCCCACACGCAAGGTCAGTACCTTTCGCGCATCGACGTCAGGCAAATGGAAAGCATCAACCGCACGGGACTGACCAAACTGGCCTGCTGCTCGCTGAGCGAGAGTTTCGAAAATTCAGGCACCACGGGCACCACCTATTCCGACGCCATAACAGGCACGCGGCAGATTCAAATGCTCGGATTGTCAGGCATTTACGTTCAGACTTTGGCCGAGAACATTCCCGTTTTCCGCGGGCTGAACTATCTTTTCGGGTGGAATTACACGCCTGCCGCGTGGCTGAAATCGATTCAGATTAGTAAGGGCGCGGCATCGGTAACGTCTGGTTATGAGTCGGTTACGGGGCAAATCAACACTGTTTTCGCAAGCCCCGCCGAAGGCCGTCAGTTCTATGCCGACGTTTACACCGACGAATACCTAATGACTGACGCCAATTTTGTTGTAAAACAGCGAGTTGGCGGCAAATGGCGCACGGCGCTGTTCGGCCACACAACCCAAAGCCTAATGCCCGAGAGCGCCACTCAGCGCCACGACCGCAACGGCGACGGCTTTGCCGATATGCCCAAAGTGCGCAACATCAACCTGCAAAACCGTTGGATTTATTTGGGCGACAATGGTTTGCAGTCGCGGTTTGCAGTTTCGGCGGCGACCGAAAAATGCGACGCAGGGCAAATGGAAATGGACGGAATGCAACACGAACTCTACAAAACCCAAATCGAAAACGTTGATTTTCAGATTAGTAACAAAACAGGCTTCCCCTTCGGGCAGAAAGACGGCCAAAGCGTGGGGCTGATAAACAGCCTGTCGTACCACAAAACCGACGCCGAGTTTGGCCGTAAATCGCTCTACGCCACCGAGTTGTACTACTACGGCAACCTAATTTTCAACTCACATATCGGCAACGAAAACCACAAATATGCGGCGGGGGTGTCCTACATTTTCGACGGCCTGACAAACCGCTTTGCCGACCGTCTGCCCAAAAACCTGACGCCCGAAACCGATTTCGACAAAAAAGAGCACTCGGCGGGCGCGTTTGCCGAATACTCCAATTATTCGGTTGACAATCTGATAATTAGCGCAGGCTTGCGAGCCGATTATAACAGCCGCTACCATTGGCTGCTGACACCGCGTTTCAACGTGAAATATTCGCCGACCGACATTCTCACAATCCGCGCAAGCGCAGGCCGCGGCTATCGTTCGGCCAATCCGCTCAGCGAGAATTTGGGGCTTTTCTCAACTTCGCGCAAATTCCACACCGACCAACTGCAACTGCTTGATATTGAAGCCGCTTGGAACTACGGCGCCAACCTGATTCTGACCGTTCCAACGCAGCGCGACAACATTGTGCTGAATATCGACTTCTATCGGACTGATTTTCAGAGCCGAACCATCTGCGACATCGAGCGCGACCGCCACGCCGTGTTTTTCTACAATCTCGGCGGAAAATCGCACGCCTACGCGGCTCAGGCCGATTTGTCGGCAACGCTTTTCAAGGGCTTGACCTTCTACTCGGCGTTCCGCTACAACATTCAGCACATCAGTTACACGCAAAATGCTGAAAACCATACGGTTGAGTCGCCGCTTGTCAATCGGTTCAAGTCGCTCGTGAACGTGAGTTACGCCACCAATATGCGCAAATGGATTTTCGACGCCACCGTGCAACTCAACGGCAAATGCCGCCTGCCAAATATGGACGGATATGCTAAAACCGAAAGATATTCAAATACTTACACAATCCTGTTCGCGCAGATTACAAAGCGTTTCAAGTTTGTTGAGATATACGTCGGGGCGGAAAACCTGACCGATTATCGGCAAAAGAATCCGATTATCGCGCCCGACGCACCGTTTGGCGACGATTTCGACGCGTCGATTGTTTATGCGCCTGTTGTGGGACGGAAAATCTACGCGGGCGCGCGGTTCAATTTCGGGAAATATATGGATTAACTAATTTTAATACAATTATTTATGAAAACACGCAATTTGATTCTGACGGCAGCGGCAGCCTTCTGCCTTGCAGCACCCGCCAAAGCGCAGGAAGCGAAAAAGAATGTATCGGACACGGTAACATTCACAGTATCAATGCACTGCGAGAACTGCAAAAAGAAAGTTGAGAACACAATGCAGTTTGAGAAAGGGGTTAAAGACCTGAATGTCAGCCTTGCAGACAAGACGGTGACCATTGTTTACGACTCGCGCAAAACCACGTCGGCGGCCCTGAAGGAATCGCTCGAGAAACTCAACTACACGGTTGAAGAGAAGGCGCGGAAGTAGTCTGCGTGCTATGCGTAAAAAGCCGTCAATGAACAACTTTGGCGGCTTTTTTGCCTTACGGCCTATCGTTTCCGCACCGCAAATCGGAACACATCGGCGCCCAGAATTGTGACGTTCAGTCGGTCGGCTTCGGCTTCCAACATTTTGATTTCCGCATCCGAAAGTTTCACATTCACAGCATTATACAACTGCTCAACCTGATAGGCTTTGCGACAGCCGCATATCGGCACAATGCCCTTGCTTGAGCAGAACGACATTGCAACCTGCGGAATGCTGATATTGTGTTGATTGCCAACGCTTTCCATCAGTTCGTAAAGCGGTTTGAGTTTCTTCTTTTTCCGATTGAAAATCAGTTTCATAACCGATTTTTTCGACTTCGATTTCGGATTGGTCAGCATTCCTTCTTCAAGAACGGCCCACGCCCAAAAACTGATTCCGTTCTCGCGGCACCAATCGACAAGACCGTTGCGTTCCCAGTCGCGGCACAGAAGGCAGTAGTGGTTCTGCACGCCGTAGAGCGGGATTCCCGACGCGTCGAGAATGGATTTCGCCAGGCGGCACTCGTCGAGCGTGAAATTTGAAACGCCAATGTGGCGGATTTTGCCATCGTGGTATAAATCAATTATTTCCGACAAATTTTCGCAAATATCATTCGGCAGGTGAAGCCAGTAAATGTCAACGTAACTGCGCCCGAAGTCGGCCAAATCCTTCTCAAACGATTTTTTGACCTGCCCAGCCTTGTAACGCGCTGTGGGTGTGAATTTTGACGAAATGAGCACATCGCCACAGCCGAATCGGCCAATCATTTTCTGCGCCTGTCCGAAACCGTAATCTTGTGCTAAATCGAAGACTGCCAAACCTTTAGCCCGCGCGCTGTCAAACGCTTCCTTAATGACGGACTCATCGACGCTCTCGCCGCGCAGCAATTTGCCGTACAGACTTCCGCCCCACGAATTTGTGCCAACCACACATTTCAGTTGGTTCAGATTGTTGTTTTCTATCTTGCTCATTGTTTGTTAGTTTTAAATTTTTAGCACAAAAATATGGCGCCGATTCTGCAACCAGGTTGCAAAGTTTCGGCGCCATATCTTTTCACTTTTCAAACTTCTCTGCCTTATTTCCCCTTCCCCGCCTTTCGCAATGCTTCGTAATAGTCGTGGCGCTTCGGATTTTCGGGGAACCAGCCACGCAGAACGCGTTTTTCCTGTGCGAACATTTCGCCAATGCCCCAAAAACAAGAGAAAGCAAATCCGCTGATTATTGTCGATACGGTCTGATTATCAATGAGTAGCGCCGCTGCGACGCAGGCGAGCCCCACAAAGAGCCAGAGCCACCAACTGCGTTTTCCCCAGTAATATTCCATTTTAATGACGGCTGGATGGCACAAGCCGATGCTCAAAAAAACTGCCGCGCCAACAATTATGCTGCTATAATTCATAGTTTCAGAAATTTTGGCGCAAAAATAGTATTTGAAGCGAAATGGCTAAACGTTTTTTGTGATTACCGCCACAGCGCAAGGCATCTTGCCTTCAACAAGGTGATACTCAACGTTTTTGTATCCTGCATTTTTGAAAAAAGCCTTGTACGATTCAATGTCGAATTGCTTTTTGAAATTCGCCCCCGCCTTTTCAAAAATCTTGACAAAAACGTTTTCCTTGCCATTGCTGTATATGTTTATATATGTGGGGATTATAACTTTTCCGCCAGGCTTGCAGACGCGCACAAGTTCCGAAATCACGGCTGCGGGATTTTCCAACAAATGAATCACATTTCCTGCCACAACCTTGTCGAAACTGTTGTCGGGGTAATCAATCTTTGTCATATCCAACGGCTTGATTTCCACATTGTTGAACTTGCGCAATTTTTTAGCGGTCTGTTTCAGCATCTTTGGCGAGAAGTCTGTGGCCGTCAGGTGTTTGCACTTGGGTGCGATATACACGCTGATTGCCCCCGTTCCACACGCACATTCCAGAACTTCGTCGGTCGTATCTATCTGTTCTGCAACTGTTTTGCCCGTGTTGGCATAAACTTTTCCGTTGTAGGTGTTCTCAAAAAAATCGTAGGCGAATGCCACTTTGTCCCAAAACATAACTATCGGTTTTTAATGTTTTTCTCTTTTTTTTCTGACGCAAAAATACGGCGCCAACTCTGCAACCGAGTTGCAAAGTGCGGCGCCATATCGCAGCAAGAGAAAATCAAACTAAAAAGTTCACTGTCAGCCGTTTACTTTAACACTTCCACTTGCTTCTTCTCTAACTTTTCGGCCAGACGCATCGCCAGAATTGCAACGGGAATGGTGAGCAGAAGGACGAAAACGAGCATCGGGGTATTGTCGATAACGGGGCGCATCAGGGCGTCGTAGCCAGGGCGCATCTCTTCGACGGCGGCGGCAAGCGAGCCTTCGGTGTCGGTCCACCAGTGGAAGGTGTAGGCGAAGAACGAGAAGGCCAGCGGCAGGAAACTCAGGCGGACGCCCCGCAGTGTGCTGTAGCCACAACGCCAGCGGACAATCTCGGCGGCGACCGTCAGAAGAACAATGCCAACGACGAAAGTTGCATCGGCTTCGCCAGCAATCAGGAACAGAACGAACAAAAAGCCGTTCAGAACCGTGGCCGCGCCAAACCGCTGCATCGCGGAAGCGGCGGGAAGATAGACAAGCGCCAGCAACAGCGGCACAACCGCGCCAGCGTACGCATAACACGCGGGGTGAATGAGCCCGCTCAAACTGCCTGCAATGAATGACAAAAACCAGGCGAATGCCAGTAACGAAATTTTAAAAATTGGTTTCATTTTTTTGAATTTTAAAAGGTTATTGTTAAATGTAAACTAGTGATAATCAAATATTTTTCAACCGATTCAATCCGATTTTAGCAGATACCCTTTTCGGATTAAATCTGTTGTCTGAAGTCCGTTGTCTATTGTCCATCGTCTAAAAACTAAACTTCGCCTTAACAAAAATCTCGGAATTGTCCTTATACATCGCGAACATTCCAGCGTCGGCGCGGAACCAGTCGTAGCCAGCGGTGAGCGATATTTCGTCGGTCAGGTTGTAGTCGGCGTTGAATCGAATGAAGAAGGCCCCGTTGTTGGCGCAGTCGAAGCGGCCGTAAGCCGACAACTTCAAAGTGTTGCGCAACAGGGCTTTACTGATATTGGCCGTTGCCATTCCCGCGTTGCGGTAGCACTCTGCAAGGGCGGTGCCGCCATCGGTGTAGGTGTGGCAGTATTGCGCCATCAGCGTCCAGTCGTTGCCAGGGTACCAGTCGATTCCAATGAGCGCAAGTGCCTGATTACGAAGCATCGGCGCCGACCGATAGCCAATGAACGACAACTGTTGGTTGAAATATCCAGCCACTTCGGCGCGGACCACAAACTTGCCCACCGAAGCCGACGCATCGGCGCCAACCATCGTCATTCGGTGGTGGTGGGCGGCAACAGCCAGTGTGCCGTCGGGGTTGAAGCCTGTGAGTTGGAAGGCGGGCATCTTGTTCCACGTGCGCAGGACGCAGAGCGAGAAGTCGATACCGCTCATATAGGCCGACACGCGCCCGCCGAACTCACTGTTTTCGAGCCGTTTAGCGGGTTTGCGGTCGTCCATCGCGCAGTACATTCCGCCCATTGCGATTGCCCACGGGTTGACGCTGTCGGTCGGCAGGTTAAAAAATTCGGGCACGGGCACCCAAATGGCTTCGGCTTTCACAGCCATATTGCTGTAATTCAGCCGAATGGCGTTCACAGGAATGCGAATATCATCGTAGTCTTCGGCCAAAAATTCGGTGTAGTCCATCGGCGAGATAATGTCGGTGACCTGCAGGCCGTCGGCCACGCCCCACGTGACAATCTGCTTGCCCGCTTTTATGCCCCAATTGCCCTGACTATGTTCAAGATAGGCTTCGCGCAGGTGCAGCCCAGTCTCGTCTTCGAGAATCGGGTTGTAAATGGCGTTGAGCGACACAAAGCCCGTTGTTGAGCCTTTCTCAAGGCCGCTCTCAAGGCGCGCGCACGTGCGGCTCGACATATAGTTCCACGGGTCGCTGCTGCGAACGGCGTGGTAGGTGTAGGCAAAACCCTTGTATTTGAATTTCAGCCCGTTATCGTCGTCTTGCGCCATTACTGCGAATGGCAGCAAAAACAGTGTGAGTAGGATTGGTTTCATAGTTAAATGTTTAGTTGAAAGTTGAACGGGTTGAACAGGTTTAAATCGTTATATAGTTTAAACTTGTTCAACAGCGAAGCGTTTAAACTTGTTCAACTTCCGAATCAAAGCCCCTTTTCCAACTGATTGACTGTGAAAATGTTATCGTTGACAGGTTGGTCGTACTTGTAGGCCTTGAAAACCAGATTGGTCTCGTGGTTGGTCTGCACGTTTTTCATATTCATTTGGCCGATAGTCCAGAAACCGTCAATCTGTTTCACGTCGGTGCAGACGAGCAGGCGGTGCAGTTTGTCGAGTTTGTCGTAATACTCAACGCGGACGGGAATCAGGCAGTCTTTCCGAATCCACGAAACGCGCCGAGTGTAGATTTCGCCCGTGGTGTTGGGCACCGATTGCAGCACCCAACAGGCCTGACCGTCAATGGTTTCCTCGCGCAGCAGCGTGTGAGTGTCCTCGTCGGTGTTGCGGTGGCCCATATCGTCGTAGGTGAAGTCGGTGCCCATAAAATAGTCGGTTTTCGACGACGAGCCGCTGATTCGGCGCGTCTTTTTCATTGCGGGCAGATAGAGCCACTTGTCATCGTCGCGGTCGATTTGGTCGTATTCCCAGGTCAGGAAGCCAGTGCCCTTCACGTCGCCAGGGTAAAGGAAGAACATAATGGTTTTGCGGTCTTTGCCGTAGTCTTTGGCAAACGATTTGAGTTCGCGGACGCGCTTGCTGCCGTTCTTGTTGACGAGCATCAGGCTCATCTCGCAGTAGCGGGTGTCGCCGTCGGGGCGGTTGTGGACTTTTTCGGCAATCTCGCGGCCAGTCAGGTTTTGCGCCGACATTGTGGCAGTGGCCAGCATTGCGGCAATGATTGTTGCTATCTTTTTCATTTTCTTATGATTTTTGATTTTCGATTTTTGATTATCGCACAGAAGACACTGAATACACTGATTATCACTGTTTTTTCTCTAACCGATTTTATCAGATTCAAACCGAATCGGTAATCGGATAAAATCGGATTGAATCGGTTAGCGTTTTTTTTCAATCGATTATTTATGATTTATTGTCTTGATTATTAGTAAAATCTGTAAAATCCTGTGTTCTCTGTGTCATCTGTGCGAAATATGAGTTCTAATTCATTTTTCACGTTCCTCGCCGAAGACTTTGAAGCGCCGCATCACGATTGGCGAAATGAACAAATCGGCGAACAGGGCGGCCACAAGGCCCGCGGCGGCTAGAATGCCAAGGTCGCGGAAGTTGTTGGCGGTTGACGACAGGAAGCCCAGGAAGGTGGCGGTGACAATCACCGTCGACATCACCACCGCAACGCCAATCACACGGAAGGTGCGCAGAATGGCGTGCCGATAGTTGGCTCGGCGGTCGAACTCAAGGTGCGCGTGGTTGACAACGTGAATGGTGTCATCGACGGCCAAACCAAGCACCATCGGGATTACAATGGCTGTGACCATATCGAGCGAATAGCCGAACCAGCCCATCACGCCGCCCACAAAAATGATTGGCGCAAGATTCGGAATCATCCCCACAAGGCCCAGTTTCACGTTGCCGAAGGCCAACATCAGCAGCAAACCCACAATGAGCACCGAAATGAGCAGTGACCACATCTGCCCGCGAACCAGATATTGCTGCATTACAGTGAATTGCGGCAGATTGCCCACGGTTGAGATAACCGCATCGGGGAACAATTGCGCGGCGTATGCCTCAAGGTCGTCCATATTGGCCTCAACCTCGGCCGAGTTGTATTTGGTTATCTCGACCTGAAGACGCAACTTACTGTAGTCATAATCAATCCAATAGTTGGTTTCCGAGCCGCCCGCGTTCTCGTAGAGCAAGAGCAGTTGCGCCACCGCGTCGCTGCTTTCGGGAATGCGGTAGAAGGCCTGATTGTTCTCGTTCAGCGTGCGGTTCATATCCTTCAGAATTGGCAGAATTGAGTAATGGCGCTTTGTAAGTACGTATGTTTCAACGCGTTTCTCAAGCAGTTCGAGTTTGCGCAGCGTTTCGGGCTGTTTGGCCTCGTCGGCGTTGGGCAACGCCACAAGCAAGTCGTACGAGTACATTGAGCCGATTTCCGACTCGCTAACGTTTAGCAACTCATCGACATACGGCACCTGACGGCCCATTGTCTTCTCAACATCGAAAGCGGGCTGAATGCGATAAACGGCTGACGCACAAACGATTGCCAGCACGCACGAAACAATCATAATCTTGCGGCTGTGCGACAGAACCCACTCGCCCAGACGTTGGAACCAGGCGTCGGCGCGGCCCTCAATGGTGTTCACAAACGACTTGCGCAGGCGAATGTTCTTTCGTCCGAACGAGTAGATTATCGGTGTGAAAATCAGGCAGGTAAGCACCACCGAGACAATGCACAGCGACGAGTTTATGCCAATGGCCTTCATCGGCACAATCTTCATCGCCACAAACGAGAGCATTGCCGCAATGGTGGTGATTCCAGAGAACATCACAGGCCAGCCCGTCTCGGTCACGGCCTCGGTAATGGCCCGCAGGCGGTCGCCGTGCTGAACCAACTGCGTGCGGAAATAGTTGTAAATGTGAATGTTGTAGGCGATTGAAATGGCAAAGCACAGCACCACAACCGACAGCGTGGCGGCCGAGTCAATGTAGAGCCCCGTCCAGCCAATCCAGCCGAAAGCCATCAGAATGCTCATTATGGTGGTGGCGATTGGCATCAGAATTCCGCGCAGCGAGCGAGTGACCACGGTCATTATTATAATGCCGATAATCAGCACAATAACCAGCATCATCGCCATTTGGCCGTGCATATACTCGTTCTTCTCGTACGACATATACGGCATTCCCGACGCGTGCGGGTGTAGGCTCGCGTACTTGGGCTGCGAGCATATTTCCTTCGCCTCGCGGCCAGTCATCAGGTCGGGCGCCTCGTTGGTTTCGGCCTTCCACACCGAGTCTTCGGGGAACGGCCGCAACTTCACCATAATCCACGACATTGTGCCGTCCTTCGAGATTAGGCGCTGAGCCAGTTCGGGCTTCGAGTAGGCGGCCCGCTTAATGGCGGCCATGCCCTCGGCGTCGTCGGGAATCACATCGGGCACAATCTGCCCAAGTTCCATACCGTCGTCGGTGCCAACCATAAACTCAAGGTCGGTGAGCGACGTGATTTTCTCGGAATACGACAGGCTGTCCATCAGATTGTTGCTCAACTCGCGAATGAGTTCCAGATTCTGTTTGGTGAACAGTCCGCCGTCGTTCTGAACCAGCACGGCCACGTAGTAGTCGTTGCCGAAAATGGCCTTGAACTCGTCGGTTTTCTCGAGCATCGGGTCGCCCTCAACAAAATAACTGTCCCACGACGTCTCGAAATAGATTCGTTTAAGTCCCATTGCCGACAACACAAAGATTGCGGCAAACGCCAGCACCGTCAGCAGGCGGTGACGCAGATTCCACTCTGTCAGAGCGCGGAATCGTGAATTGATTTTCTCAATGTTCATAATTGTATTTATTTAATGTTTAGAAGTTTAGAGTTGAGAAGGTTGAGTTTTTTCTCTAACCGATTTTTGCCGATTCGAACCAAAAAACATATCGGACAGAATCGGGTTGAATCGGTTAGATATTTTTCATTGTTCATTGCAGATTGTAAATCTGTGTTATCAGTGCGATTTTTTCCGTTGGTTCCGTCGTCCAAAAACGAACAACATTCAGAATCGTTCACAAAAAAAGGGACCCGTTTCCGAGCCCCTTTTCCTGACTATTTAAAATCAAACTATGGTGTATTTGTTTTGCCATTAAACTGAACGCTGTACGTTTTTAAACGCTGCAAAAATCAGCCGTAAAACGCAAATGGGCAATCCCCATTAGTTGGGATTTGCAGTGCGGGGCAATGGCAAGTTGGGGGGATGTGTGCCTACAACGATTTCAGACATTCATCGACAAGCAATGATATTTGCGATATAAATGCCTCGCAACGTGGATATAGGGAATCGGCCGTTTCTTTGTTGTGGGTTAGAAAATCTTCGTAGTCACCAGCCGTACGCTTCGAGAACAGTATACTGTAAAACTGCCCTTGTTCTTTCGGAATTTTCCCTGTCAACACAAAATGAAGCCCCAATTGCTGCCGCACGCCTTCGTGCGATTTAACTTGTATTCCGTTGGCAACCAACAACGCGCTAACTGCATAATAACAAGCATAATACATTCTGTTTACAGCAGTATTGTAAAATCCATTTTCAATATGGCTTTGGACTTCGGCCAATGTGGTTCGGGCGTTTTCCAATCGGTACAACACAATATCTTTCCGCTCATCGTTTGTCATAACGCAACGCCCTCTTTTTCAATATTTTCATACAATGGTGTTTTGCGTTTTCCCCAATCATTTTTTGGCAAAATGATAGGATTTATGGCAATACCATATTGTAATTCAATAGGATACAATTTCGAGAACACTTTTTCTTCGTCCGAAAGATTCACCTGCTCTGAATCTAACAGAATTAGCAAATCAATGTCGGAATTTTCACGGGCATCGCCACGCGCCTCTGAACCAAACAGCCTGACATCCATTGCGTAAGGAAGCCCCCGCAAAGCCGTCTTTATTGCCGATGTAACATTCGCCCGTGTCATAACTGAATCTTTTCTACAAAGATACGTGTTTTTCTTTGCGATGCAAGAATATATCTCGAACACGGTTTGCGGCTTATTTTCTCGGAATTATATAGGGATTCACAACACGGTTTTGTGTAAGAACGCAGACAGAACTGATTAAACAGATTCGCGCAAATGAATATTATTGATTACGAATCCGATTGTGTCAGGAAATCGGTGGCAGACATCAGCAGAAATCTCAAAAAACTGCCTAAAAAGTTCCGCAGTTTTTGAATATTTATGGCAATCGTAAGGATTTAACCGTTGTAAATCAACTGTTTCCAGCCGTTGTTGTGGTAATCGACGTATTCCAGAAAAATCCGTTCGGCCTCGTCGGGTTTGACTTTGTGCATAATAATTTCCTCGAGCACGGCGAACATCTGCACGGTGTTTATGTGAATGAAGAACGGCGAGAAGTCCCATTTCAGTGCGGGATAGCGTTGCTTCATCGCATCCATATAGTTGAGCATCAGGCCTGTAGCCTCGTCGGTGAAATCTTCTTTGAACCGCGCCAGCGACGAGCCCGCCGACTTGAACAGCAGCAGAGTGAGCAAGTCTCTGTATTTCAGCATTATCTGATTGTATTCGGCGGCCGTTTTCTCAGTCATTTCGGGCATCCATTGCTTTGTTATGTCAATTTGCAGCGGGTTGTGGTAGGTTTGCAGAAGGCGCTTGAACTCGCCCGTGAGCGGCGCCACAATGGCGCGGAAAAGGTCATCTTTGCCAGCATAATAGTTGTAAATGTTGCTCAACCCCACGCCCGCCTTTTCGGCAATCTCGCGCATCGACGTCTGCGCGAATCCCTTTTTCAGGAAAATCGCCTTTGCCGCCTTTGCAATCTGCTGCTCAATATCGTCCTTTTTGGTTTGCATCGCTGAACGCTGTACGTTTTTCGGTATCGCAAAAATCAGCCGAAAACACTTATCGGGCAATCCCAATTAGTGGGGATTTGTGCGGGTGTGGGGTGGCGATTGTGGGGATAAAATCAACAAAAGGGAACACTCTGTGCCCCCTTTTGCCTTGTCTGGTGCCGATTTATCGTCGAAAAACTGGGTTGTACAAGCGCCAGACCATTATCAGAAAAAACGTGTCTTACTTCTTGAAATTCAACTGAATATCGACAGGAATGTTTTCCAGACGCAGATTCTTAATGTCGGCTGTCAGATTATCGTCGGGTTTTGAGTATTTTGCCACAAACTCGTTGGCTTTCTGCAAGTTGCCAGTGGCCTGAATCTCTAAAATCTGCGCAGCCATTCCAGCCAGAGCGCTTTCCATCTTTGCAAAGTCGATTGTGTAGGTTCCGCTGACCGAACGGTGGAATGCGGCGTTATCTTTCAAATAGTTGTAAATCATTATATTGGCGCGTCCCAGAGTCGAGCCTTCGCCGTAGCGTTCAGAGCGGATTGTCGAAGCGAAGAAGGTTGCGAGCGCGTCCTCTTTGGTGAAAATGTTGGGCAAATCGAAGTGCTTTTGCAGCGTGCCGACAAGGTAAACGCCCACCACGTTCGCCTTAACTTCCTCAAGCACAGGCGCGTTGGCGGCAAGTGCCGACTGAACATCGGTGCCGTCGGTGACGGTTTTCTTCACGCCAAGGCCGTGGGCTATCTCGCGGAAAGCAGTGTTCCAGAAAAAGGCTTCTTGCGAGATATGTTCCTTATAATCAGCGTCTAAAAGCAGATTTCCAGTGGGCGCCACAATGTAGTTGAACT
The DNA here is from genome assembly GCA_946186925.1 of uncultured Bacteroidota bacterium. Classification (GTDB taxonomy): domain Bacteria; phylum Bacteroidota; class Bacteroidia; order Bacteroidales; family SZUA-534; genus RUG13583. The sequence goes on from CAMHPA010000006.1 coordinate 43,390, forward strand.
TGTTGCGGATAATGTTCTCGAACAATATGGTGCGGGTTCCCTTATCGCGCTGAACATCAGTGTCAAACGGCAGGTTGAGCGCAATAACCTTGACGCCCGCGTTGGCCTTGCCAGCGTAGTAGATTGCGTCGTACGAGAAAATGTTCGACCCAGTGCCAGGCTGGAACTGCTTGTACTCGTCGGCGCACGGCAGGTCGGCCTGGAACTCGCCAAGGCGGGCGGCAAACTGCTGCATCTTGTCGGTCTGCGCCTCGTTTTTCAGCATCACGTAGGCCTCATACGAGCGTTTTTTGCCCAGAAGTTGGTCGTCGGTGCTCTCGTTGGGGCCGATAACAATGTCCATCTTGCTGTCGGTCATATCGAGCCAGGCAATGCTGCTCTCGTAATAGTTGTCGGTGCGCAGCGCGTCGGCTTTGGCCTGAAGATATTTTTTCACGCTCGGCTTTATGGTAATGTCGGCGGCAGCGGTTAAGTAGTTGGCAATCTTATCGATATGCGTTTTGTAGGCATCGTGGTACCAAACAGCGTCAAGTTGTCCGTCGGCCTTGCGGCGAATGAGCGTGTAGGGGCTTTCCTTGTCGGGATTGCCGAACTGTCGGAACTCGTCGGCTGTCATATCGGCTGGATAGAAGTTGGCGCCAGGCTGACGCTTGCTGTATCCATCGACAAACGGTTCGCCCGAAATGCGGTCCCACGGCCCGTAGTTTATCAGGGCGTAGGCTTTTGCGTCAGCATCGGCAATGCTGTTGATAAACTGCTGTTTGTCACCAAAATACTGTTCCCAATAAATGGCGTCAACCTCGTCGGCGGCAAAGCGGTACAGGTTCAGCACTTCCTTGCCGTTGTCGGAAATTCCGCTCAAATCTGGCGCCTGAATGTCAACCACGGCATATTGTTCGGTCTTTTTCGCAAACTGCGACTTTTTCTGTTCGCAAGCCGTCGTCAGCATCACAGCCGCAGCGGCCAAAATAACTATCTTTTTCATATTTAAAGAATTAACATTATCAGAATTTGTGCCGCCACCACTCGAAGAAACATTGTGAGCGGGTAAACGGTGGCGTAGTTTACCGCAATGCGTCCGCTCCCGAACATCTGCTCTGAAAACGAGAGTAGCGCGGGGTCGGTGGTGCCGCCCGAAAGCAGACCGCATATCTTGAAAAAGTTCATTTTAAGGAAGATACGGGCAATGAGCGCCACAATGGTCATCGGCACAAGCGTAATGATTGCGCCGTAGCCAATCCAGGCGAAACCGCCGTTCATCAGGCAACTGACAAAATTCTCGCCCGCGCCAAGTCCCACAGCCGCCATAAAGAGCGATATGCCAATCTCGCGAATCATCAGGTTGGCCGAGAGCGCGGTGTAGGTTGTAATGCGCAGTTTCGGCCCGAAGTGGCCCAGCAGAATGGCGATAATGAGCGGACCGCCCGCTATGCCCAGTTTGAGCGGCTGCGGCATCGACGGAAAGCGCAGCGGAATCATTCCCACCACAACGCCGATTGCAATGCCGAAGAAAATGGGCACCAGATTAGGCCTGTGAAGCGATTCGGGCTTGTTGCCCACCAACTGCGCGAGTTGGTTTATGCCGTCTTCGCTGCCCACCACCTGAATGCTGTCGCCAACTTGCAGAATCAGGTCGGCATCGGCCTGAAGGTCGACGCTTGAGCGCAGAATGCGGGTGACGGTGACGCCGTAACGCTGGCGGATATTGAGTTTGCGCAGGCTTTTGCCCGTAATGCTCGACTGCGTTATCGACAGCCGCTTCGACACCAGTTTGCAGCCTGGCTGCTGCCACTCTTTCATATCCACCTGAATCTCGTTGCCGAACAGGATTTTTACCATATCCTTATGCTGAATATCGGTGACAATCAGTAGTTTATCGCCTTCGTTGAGTGGTGTGTCCAAATCGGCTGGCGACACTTTTCCGTCCCGCATCACGCGCGACACCACAAGGTGCTCGTTGTTGCTCTCGCCAATCACATCGTGCAGCGTCTTGCCGAAAATGGCTGGGTTCTCGACCACGCACGCCAGACGGTAGGCGCTCGACTCGCCGCTCTCTTCGGTTGCCGACGAGTCGCGCTCGCGCTTCAAATCGACCCGAAAAATTGCGCGCAAGGCGATAATCAGAAAAATGGCGCCCAAAACGCCAAGCGGATAGGCCACCGCATAGGCCGAAGCCAATGCCGACGACGCTTGCGAAGCCTGCTCAACCGTTCCGCCATCGGCCATTGTGGCGTCGGCAATCATCTGCTGCGCCGCACCGAGCCCTGGCGTGTTAGTCACGGCCGCCGACATCACACCTGTCAGAATATCAAGCCTTTCGCCCGACACCAAATGAATTATGTAGGTTGTAACCACGGCCAAAACCACAAGCGCAATGGCCATCAGGTTCATCGGAAGGCCGTCTTTGCGGAACGAGCGGAAGAAGCCTGGCCCCACCTGCAGGCCGATTGCGAAAACAAAGAGTATCAGGCCGAAATCTTTGAAAAGCGACAGAATCTGCGGCGGAATGCGCAGGCCGAAGTGGCTGAGCGCAATGCCGACAAACAAAATCCACGTGGTGCCGAGCGACACGCCCTTCACCTTAAAGCGTCCGAGATAAAGCCCCGACGCAATCACAAGCGACAGAATGAAAATGGCGCTTGCCGTACTGTTTTGTGCAATCAAATTCATCATAACGGCCGCAAAAGTACCGCCGCCGCGAATGTTGTTTTATCGCAGAATAATGTTTTTAGCGATATTATTTATCGATTTTCGCGATAAATGAATATTTTTGCCGACGTAAAATTCAGAAGGATATGGAATTACGGCAGTTGAAATATTTTGCCGAAGTGAGTCGGCGCAAAAGTTTCTCGGAAGCGTCGAAGGCGCTTTTCATAACGCAGAGCACACTCTCGCAGCAGATTCAGAAACTGGAAGAAGAACTTGGCGTTGAACTACTTACGCGCGACACTCGACACGTTGAGTTGAGCGACTACGGCACACAGTTTCTGCCTTGCGCACTGCAGATTCTGCAAGACGCGCAGGCGGGCATCGACAAGATTAAAGACGCGCAAAACCTTATGTCGGGCGAGTTGCGCGTGGGTTCCACCTACTCGTTCGACCCGCTGCTCTACAAAACTGCGCTCGGATTCCACAAGCGCTATCCGCACATCAAACTGCTAATGCACAGTTCGTCGAAGGAAGTGCTGCTCAAAATGCTGACCGACAGAGAATTGGATATTGTGCTGGCCTACAAGTCGTATCTCACCGACGAGCGGATAATGTCGCACCCGCTGTTCAACGGCCGATTGAGCCTGATTATGGCCCGTCGGTACGCCCCCGACAGCGCCGTCGGCATTGAACTCGACAGCCTGCCGAAATATCCGCTGGCGCTGCCGTCGAAAGGTCTGCAAGCCCGCGACGCGCTCGATTTAATGCTCTCAACCCACAACATCAGTCTCGACATCCGCTTTGAGTTGAACAACCTGCACGGCATTCTGAGCCTTGTGCGCAACAGCCGCCTGGCCACCATTCTGTCGGGCGAAGTGGTGAGCAATGCCGACGCTTTTGCGGCCATCCCCATAAACCACCCCGACGCCCGAATGGACGGCTGCTACCACTACCTGAAAAACACCTATCAGAAGAAATCGGCCGAAGTGTTCATCGATATGCTGAAGGAAAACAACGCGTTCAACCTTGCGGGAAGGATTGAAGGGTGACCTTCTCACCCATTCTTTCCCTCGCTAGCCTTTCCGTCTTTAATGGTGACAATCTTGTCGGCGCCAGCCACGGTACGCATTCGGTGGGCAATCACCAAAACGGTCTTGCCTTTGATAAATTTTGAAATCGACTGCTGTATAAGTGTCTCGTTTTCAACGTCGAGCGAAGCCGAAGCCTCGTCGAGCAGGATTATCGGGGCGTTTTTCAGGAAGGCGCGGGCGATTGATATGCGCTGACGCTCGCCGCCCGACAGTTTCTTGCCGTTCTCGCCAATCACCGTTTGCCACTTATCGGGCAGATTTTCAACAAATTCGGTGCAGTTGGCAAGCGCTGCGGCCTGCATCACCTGCTCGTCGGTAGCGTCTTTGTCGCCAATGCGGATATTTTCCATAACGGTATTGTTGAACAAGGTAACATCTTGGAAAACAATCGAGTAAAGATTCATCAGCGTTTCGGGGTCGATTTTTGAAATGTCTTGTCCGCCAACGGTTATGCGGCCCGAATCGACGTCCCAGAACCGCGCCGCGAGTCTTGAAACGGTTGTCTTGCCGCTGCCCGACGGGCCAATGAGCGCCGTCACCTCGCCTTGCTTTGCGGTGAACGACACGCCGTCCAAAATCTTTTTTCCGTCCTGGTAAGAGAACGTAACATTCTGAAACTCAATGTCGCCGCCGTTCACTTTGAGTTCTTCGGTGCCAGTCTGCTCTTTGTGCAGCAGAATGTCGTTGAGCCGCTCACTGTTGACATCGAGCGCGATAATGGCCGCAAAATGCTCAAGCGAAGTGAGCAGCGGGTCGTAAATGCGCGACGCTATCAGCAGGAACAGGAAGAATTCCAGCAGACCTAACTCGCCGCTTCTCAACAACATAGCGCCTACAAGAGCCGTGGTTGCAATGCCGAATTTCAGCAGCAGTTCGGCGTTGCAGACAAAAAGCCCAGTGCCGAGTTCGTTCCAGAGCATACGTTTCTCAACCTCGTGAATTTTGGCTTTAATTTCCTTGAAATAAGGCTGTTGCGCGTTGTTTTGCCGCAGGTCGCGGACGGTTTCCAGACATTCCTGAATTTTTTCGGTCATCTCAACGGCCGCCGCGCTCTTCCGCTTGCCCAGTTTGTACTGCACCTTGCGCGAGAAAGCCACAATGAGCATACTCAGCGGCAGCACCCAAACCACCGCCAAGGCCATCTTCCAGTTAATGAAAAACAGACACACGGCCAATATGCAAGTGCTTATTATTGAGCCGATTAGTTGCGGAATAAAGTGCGACGAAGCCTGTTCAATGCTTGCCGCGTCGTCCATCAGCGTCGAAGTCAGGTCGGCGCTGTCTTTCTTGGCGAAGAACGAAAGCGGCAGTTTCCGCAGTTTCTCGGCCAGCGTCACGCGCCTGATTCCGCTTTCGCGATAAGTCGAGAAATAGCAGGTGTTGTATTGAATCACGGTGGTGACAATCATCAGCACCAGCCAAATGCAAATGCCTGTAAGATAAAAACTTGCGCGACCAACCAGAGTCCCGCCCATAATGTCCTGAATCAGGAACCAGAGCAGAACAACAGGCGAGAACAGCGCCAGATTGTAAAACACGTTTGCCGTCGACGCAATCACCATCGACCTTGCGCCCTCGTCAGACAGGGCATATTTTTGTTTAAGAGTTGCCATTTTTTATTTAGGATTTAGGATTTAGGATTTTTTGATTATTGCACTGATTATCATAGTTTTTGACTTTAGACATCAGACTGCAGACTTAAGACTGTTGTCCGTTGTCTGTTGTCCGTAGTCCTTTTCAATTTTCAATTCTCAATTTTCCATTCCACCGATTTTTGGTATTCGTTCCACATTCGAGAGTAGATACCTTGCTGTTTTACAAGGTCTTCGTGCTTGCCGCTCTCGACAATCCGCCCTTCTTTGAACACGAAAATCGCGTCGGCGTCAACAACGGTTGAAAGGCGGTGGGCGATTTTTATAACTGTCTTTCCTTTAGACATTTCGTTGAATGCCCGAAGCACTTTTTCCTCGTTTTCGGGGTCGGCAAAGGCGGTTGCCTCGTCCAGAATCAGAATGGGCGCGTTGCGCAGCATCACCCTCGCAATGGCAATGCGCTGCTGCTCGCCGCCGCTCAAATAGGTGCCGCGACTGCCAATGACGGTGTTCACGCCGTCGGGCAGGCGGTTGATAATGTCGGTGCATTGGGCGCGTTGCAGAACTTCAGCAACTTCGGCGTCGGTTGCCGTCGGCTTGGCCATCTTGATATTGTCTAAAATGCTCGTTTTCATTAGTTTGCTGTCTTGAAAAACAAACGACACGATTTCCGACAGCCGCGCCTGCGGAATGTTGCGCACATCGACGCCGCCAATGAGAATGCGGCCTTCGGCAACATCCCAGAACCGCGACACAAGGCTTGCCGACGTGGTTTTGCCGCCACCCGACGGCCCGACAAAGGCCACGTGTCCGCCCGACGGAATTGTCAGCGAAATGCCGTCCAGAGCGTTCCGCGCGGCATCTTTGTAACGGAATTTAACATTCTGAAACTCAACCGAATAATCGCTTGGCGTTTGCGGATTTTCGGCATCTTTCATCTCTTCGACATCGAGCACCGAATTGATTCGCAAAAGCGAGTTCTCAACAATCATATCGGCTTCCGACGAGTGCATCAACTTGAAGAAAATCACCGCGATAACGGGCGTGAAAATGATATAGAACATCAGGTTTGAGAAAAACTCGGGGCTTGCCGCGCCGCTGCCGTGCCAGAGCGCAACGGCCGTCAGCATTGCAAAAAACGAGTTGATTACAACGGTGTAGGCCGTCATCGGAATACGGAAACGACGGGTGTAACTAACTGAAAATATTTCGTATGTATCGATCGCCGCCTTGAGTTTCTTGAACGAGAAAACCGACTGCCCGAACGTCTTCACAACAGGAATGCCGCGCACGTACTCAACGGCTTCCTTCGTCATATTCTCGAGCGCGACGTTGTAGGCCAGAATATCGCGCTTCAGCGACGGCCCCACCATAAAACCGTACATTATGAGAAAGGCGACCACAATGGTTGCAATGCACAGAAGGCCGATTCGCCAGTCGAAATACATCAGCAGGGCAATCATCGCCACGGGCGTCACCATTCCCACGGTGCGGTCGGGCAGAATGTGTTCCAGGTAGTTGCTCATTGCGTCGGTTGAGTCGATAATGATTTTGCGGATTTTGCCGCTGCCTTCGGTCTCAATGTGTCCGAGCGGCATCCGAAGCACCTTGGCCACGCAGCGCTCGCGAATGTTGGCCACCGTGCGGAACGCCCCAAGGTGCGAGCAGGCCAGCGCGCAAAAATAGACGCACATTGCGTTGACCGCATACTTGACGGCCGTAAAGCCGTAATCTTCAATGTTTTCCGCTTTCGCGAAATCGGGCGCCACACTCAGCACTTCGTTCACGATTTTCCAAATGTAAACGAACGGCACCAGTCCCAGGCACGCGCTCGCCGCCGACAGCACAATGGCCCCAACGGTGAAATACTTGAACCGACCTGCGTTGTCCATCAGCGTGAGCAGGTTCGGTCGCTTTTTTGTTTTGTTATCCATATACTTAATTTTTAATTTGTTACGCTTTTAAAAGCGAACAGCCGTCAATTTTGTTCTCAAAAAAAAAGGACCCGTTTCCGAGTCCCTTTTCCCTAACTTTAATTCAAAATACGGCTTGTTTGTCTGTACATTTTAAGTGAACGCTGTACGTTTTTAAATGCTGCAAAAATCAGCCGAAAACGCATATCGGTCAATCCCAATTTGTGGGGATTTGTGCGGATTCCGACTGACAACTTATGGGTATAAAAACGGCGCGATTATGCATTTGCAACGTCGCGCCGATTCGCGGTGAGCGGTTCCGTCACCACGCTTTACACACTAATATCTGCTTTGTTTTCAGGCATATGCCGCCTGATTCCGTCCCAGGTTGGCATTGGCGAGCCACGGTGCTGACGCCGCCATTCGTCGAATTTTTGGTCGATATAAATCATCTCTTCAATGCCGTTTTTGCAGTGGTCCGAAACCATCAATCGGCCCAGAACAGTTTTCGACATCAGTCTGTATAACAGAAACATAGCGTATGTCCGCAGACCGCCGTTGTAGAATCGGTCTTCGCCTTTCGGCATAACGCTCACGCCCGCGCTTTTCAGGTAGGCGAAGCACTCTTTCGACGCCTGCATAATAAACTCAATGTCGCGGCGGGTGAGTTGCTTCAAGTTGCAGCCGCACTTGTAGCACATATAGCCGTAGGGCATCACTTCGGCAACGTGGCACAGGTAGTAGGCCTGCATATCACCGATTGGCGTCACTTTGTAGTCTTTGATACTGAATGCTTTACGTATTGCATCGATTGCCCAGTCGGGTGCGGGTTGGTGCAGACCGCCGACAAAAAGTTCGGTGACGGGCAGCCTTCCGACAACCGCCTTTCCGCCTTCGCGGTGCCCAGCCGAGTTCTGAAAGCCGAAAAGCAGCTGCAAATTGTTGCGTTCGGCCAGAATGCGGTTTTGGCAATGGTCGGCTTCAAGATTATTGCCTACAAGCACCAAAAGATTGGTTTTCAAACCGATAAACGCATCTAACAACGCCTTCTGCTGTTGCCCCTGCATCACTGAAAAAACAATGTCGAACTGCTCGCCAACGGGTGCGCTCTCAACAATTTTGGGGTGGTCAATGGTGGTTTTGCGTTGCAGATAGTGCCTGACAATCAATCCATTGCGACGCAACTCGTCGGCAGTTGAGCGGGCCACCACCGTCACGTCGTTGCCAGCCTTACACAAATAGTGAATCATCAGCGAGCCCAACGCGCCCGAACCATAAACTAAAATCTTCATAATCAGTAGGTTTACCAAACTAAAGTTGCCCAGCGGTCGTTGATATTGGGCAGTAGAAGAGCGAAAAGTTTGGCGCGCAGCGAGTGCTTCCGCATCTCTTCGTTGAAACTGTGCTCTTCGGCGACGCGGATTCCAGGGCAGAGGGGCTCAAGTTCGCGGGCCGAGTTGGTTCCGCTCTTGAAAACGGCGTTGGTCTTGCTCACCGTGTCGTGATATTTTTGCTTCTTCACCATCATCGGGCAGTTCTGCTCGGCCATCAGTATGCCGTGTTCGAAGTTGTTTTTCAGCAAGTTGAGCAGTGTGCCGATTTCGTCCATCGTCAGGTACATAAAGAGCCCTTCGGCAATGAACATCAGCGGCGCGCTTTTCGCGGAAGCGGCATTTTTGACCAGTTCTATCCAACTGTTTTCCAGAATGTTGGCCGCAACCATTGTGACGCGCTCGCGCTCGGGAAACGCCTTCCGACGGGCGGCAATCAGGTCGGGCAAATCAATGTCGAACCAAGTGATACGGCCGTTGTCGACGCGCTCGAAACGGTTGTCGAAAACCGCGCCCAGATTGACAATGACGGCGTCGGGGTTGGCGGCCACAAATTCGCGCACCGTACGGTCGAGCATCACCGTGCGCGCAATCACGCCTTCGCGCGACAGAAACTTGTCGAACTGACGTGTGTCCACGTTCAGGTGCTTGACAATCTCAACCGCCATCGGGTCCTTCACGCGCGGATTTTTCGAGAGCGTCTCGTTCGCCTTTATGGCGACAGGAATCAGCGCTGTGGTCTCAACGTCGCCAAGTTTCAGAGTGATTATATTTTTCATATTATCAGCATTTTAGATTTTGTGAGAAAAGCCGAACATCCACTTCAGGCGTTCGGCTTTCGGAAACAATGAGAAAAAGTTTATCTTTTTGTAAATGACTATGGTTCTTTGTTTTATATTTTTTCTTCTTTTCTGATTTTCAGCGACTCGCGCGCCAGCAGAATTGCCACAACGGCCATCAGCGGCATAATCAGAAGTTGCGCGGGATTGAACTCGTCAATGAGTTCCGACATATGCAGCACCGTGAAGGCCGCCATAATGCAGGCCAGCACCACGTTGACTGCCAGGCATTTGCGTCCGCCGAACATCACAAGCAGAACGCCCACGGCGGGCACCGTGTAGGTAAGCAGCATCATAAACGAAATCATCCCCACCGAAGCGGGCGGTGTCATAGCGGCAATGCTCTCGCCCCAAAAGGCAGGCATTGCGTCGGTTAGCGAGTGCGCCAGGAATCCCGCAAGGGTGAGCGTCCACAGCGCGACGATTTTAGTTTTTCTTTCCATTTTGCTAGATTTTAGAATTATTATGCCGCAAAGTAACGGCGGCTTGTCGGCTGCGTCAATCGCCATTTGTAATGAAATAGGTTCAGTGGGTATCATCATTTTGGGGGAAATAACTTCGCGCTGAAAGCGCAACTCATAATAGCCTATGGCAAAGCGAAGCGGCACCATAGGAAAAAAATAGCAGTCTTAGCCAGCGCGCTAAAATCGCAACTCACAAAAAAACAGCAAGCAATCAGCCTTTGAATGCCAATTGCTTGCTGCACAATTTGTTACGTCAAATTTTCCTAGAACTTGTACGGAACCGTCTGCAAATCGCACATATCGGACGAACCGCCAACGAGCAATTCGTACTGGCCGCGCAGCGGAACCATATTCTGGGCGCTCTCGTCCCACCACTCAAAGGTATCGTCGGTGAGCGGGAAGGTGACATTGACGGTCTTTCCTGCAGGAACGGCCACACGTTGAAATCCGCGAAGAGTCAAAACGGGACCAGCAGCATCGTCGGGTCGGCGGACGTAAAGTTGAACAACCTCTGTGCCGTCAACCGCGCCAGTATTGGTCACCGAAACAACCACCTTCTTGCCTTTGACTTTCGGTTGACCATATTCGAAAGTGGTGTAACTCAATCCGTAACCGAACGCAAACAGCGGCTCGCCACGGAAATAGCGGTAGGTGTGTCCTTCCATATTATAATCCTCAACTTCAGGCAGTTGGTCCGAGTTCTTGTAGAAGGTTACGGGCAGTTTTCCCGAAGGAACAACATCGCCAAAAAGAATATCGGCAACAGCCGTGCCACCGTCTTGCCCAGGATACCAGGCCTGCAGAATGGCGTTGCAGGTTTCGGTTTCGGGCTCAAGGCCAATGGCGGAACCCGAGAAGTTGACCAGAACCACTTTCTTGCCAGCATCGCGAAGGGCGGCAAGCAGACGGCGCTGAACGCCAGGCAGTTCAATGTCGGTGCGGTCGCCGCCCGAGAAGCCAGGAACGTGCACGGGCATCTCTTCGCCTTCCAAACGTGGCGATATACCGCCCGCAAACACCACAATATCAATATCTTTCAGCAACAGCATCACCGAATCCATATCGAGTGCGGGAAGGAAACTGCGCTTCATCTGCTCGTGGCGGCGCAGGTGGCGTTTCACATCGCCCACGCCAATGGCCAGTTGCTTGGCCACCTTTTCAATCTGCTCGTCGCTCATATCGGCGAAAGCGGTGGCAAAACGCGGGTCGGGGGCGGGCATATACTCGGCATCGATAATGCCGCAGGCGCGCGAATAGACAAGGCCAGGAACGCGCTGCTGCATTGCCTGACGCAGCGTGACGGTCTGCCGCGGAATGGGGTTGTAGTTGCCCCAGAGCATCTCGGCGTCGTCGGCGTTGGGGCCGATAAGTGCAATCTTCTGACCGCTCTTCAGGGGCAGAATGCCGTCGTTCTTCAGCAGAACCATCGACTCGTGGGCAATATCAAGCGAGAGAGCGCGGTGTGCGGGGCCTTCAAGAAGCGCGGTGTCCAGATTGTCCCACGGCGTTGTGGCTGCGCTGTCCATCTCGCCAAGGCGGAAGCGCTCGGTCAGGACGCGAAGCAGGTTGCGGTCAAGGTCCTTCTCATCAAGTAGGCCGCTCTTCACGGCTTCGGGAATGCTCATAAACGACGAGCCGCACTCAACATCGAGCCCGTTCTTGACGGCCACGGCGGCTGCCATAGCCTGATTATCGACGTATCCGTGGCGGTTGGGCTCGAAAAAGTCGGGAATGGCCCAGCAATCGGAAACAACCAGCCCCTTGTAGCCCCACTCGCCGCGCAGAATATCGTTCACAAGGTATTCCGACGCCGCGCACGGCACACCGCGGAAACGGTTGTAGGCCGTCATAACTTCCTTAACGCCAGCCTTTGTCACCAAATCTTTGAAGGCGGGAAGATAGGTCTCGCGCAGGTCGCGTTCCGAAACCACGGCATCGAAACGGTGGCGGTTGCTTTCAAGGCCCGAATGCACGGCAAAGTGTTTCGCGCAAGCGTGAGTTTTGAGAACAGGCGCATCGGGGTCGCCCTGCAGGCCGCGCACAACGGCCATTCCGAGTTGGCCTGTCAGATACGGGTCTTCGCCGTAAGTTTCCATACCACGTCCCCAGCGCGGGTCGCGGAAAATGTTGATATTGGGCGTCCAGAACGTCAGTCCCTGATATTGCCTTACGCGCCCGCTGCGCACGGCTTTGGCGTACTTGATTCGGGCTTCGTCGGAAACGGCGGTGAACACCTGCTCAATTTTTTCGGTGTCGAACGACGCGGCCATACCGATTGGCTGCGGAAAGACAGTGGCCGAGCCGTTGCGGGCCACGCCGTGCAGCGCTTCGTTCCACCAGTTGTACGACTTAATGCCGAGCCGCGGAATGGCAGGCGACGAGTTCAGCACGAGCGACGCCTTCTCTTCAAGCGTGAGTTGCGACAGAAGGTCGGCGGCGCGCTGTTCGGCCGTCGGCGTGTTTTGCTGTGAGCACGATTGCAGCAGAACAACCATCCCCGCAACAGTGAAGAACAAATTTCTTTTCATAATCGAATTACGTGTATAGTTTAAACTTCACAAATATAGGCATATACAAATGCGAACAAAGCCCCGCAGGTTGGCACAATCGTGCGGTTTATCGTTTTTTTAGGTTGAATGGGCGATATGATTGGCGACTCGCCCAAAATCGTAGTGTTTTCAATGATTATGTGGAAAAAGAATATATTAGCAACCAAAATCGATACAATGAAACTGAAGAAGCGAAAAATCAAGTATGCGGCAATATTTTTTCTCTGCTGGTTTGCCCTTTTGGTCTTTTTGGTTGACGGGGTTCTGAAATTTCAAACACTGGTTGATTATTTCGGGTCGTACGCACTTGTGGAGACTGCGCTGCTGCTATTGGTCGCTCTGCCGACATTGGCCGTTTACAGATTTACAAAAGAATAAGGCGTTCGGCGAAAGTGACCGCAGGATAATGGTTTTTAGCAGTTTTAGGTATTAAATTTCTCATTATGAATTGGATAATATTGATTTTGGCGGGTTTTTGCGAGACAGGCTTCACATTCTGTTTGGGCAAGGCCAAACTGGCGGTCGGTGCCGAATGGTGGGCGTGGATAACGAAATTTGTGAAATAATATGGAACACAGACAAATGCGCCGTAAGGACCGTGAAATAACAGATTTTCAGCAGATTGCCGATATTTTGAACCGTTGCAACACAATCCGTTTAGGCATTGGCGGCGGCGAATACCCTTATGTGGTGCCCGTCTCGTTCGGTATGGAAACAGTTGACGGAAAGGCAGTTATCTATTTTCACTGCGCCCATCAGGGTTTGAAAGTCGATTTGCTCGAACGCAACAAAAAAGTTTGCGTTGAAGCCGATATTTTTATCCGCACCGAAGAAATAACGCACGGAATCACAGCGCGTTACGAGAGTGTAATCGGTTTTGGCGAGTGCGTTTTCCTGACCGATACGGCGGAAATGGTCCACGGTCTGAAACTTATCTGCGAACATTACGGATATGCTGATTATCAGATTGATAATTGCAGCTCATTGCAGCACGTTCTGGTCGGAAAAATTGTTTTGGAACAGATTTCGGGGAAGTGGAATATTAAAACCGAATAAATATTGTGGCTCTAAACGATTGATTGGCAATGGATTTTTACGTAAAGCGATTCAACGAACTATCGCCGACTGAAGTTTACGAAATACTGAAGGCGCGTCAGAAGGTCTTTATGGTCGAGCAGAAAATTATCTGTGTCGACGCCGACGATATTGACTACCGCAGTCTTCACTGCTTTTTTATGCGCAATGGCGTTGTAGAAGCCTATTTGAGAGCATTTTACGACGACGTTCGGTCTGCAACCGTAACCATCGGGCGGGTGCTGACAATAACGCGCGGCAAGGGCATCGGCCGCCAACTTATGGAACGCGCCATTGCCGAAATCAAGCGCCAACTTCCGTGCTCAACAATCCGTATGGACGCGCAAAAACAGGCGCAAGGCTTCTACGAGAAAATTGGTTTCAAAACAGTTTCAGGCGAATATTTCGAAGAAGGCGTGGTGCACGTTGATATGGAAATGACTTTGTAGCCAAAATGCGAGTGCGCTTGCTTTAAATGGCTATTTCTCGCACACGCACCAAAGTATGGCGTTGTCGGTGTGTATTTCGACTTTCGAGTAGCGCTGCTGCAAAATCTGTCGCACTTCGGCTTCGGTGTGGAATGGCGGTGTGAACCAGCCTTTGGGCGCAAGAATATGATTTACAAGCCAATCGGTGCGGCGCAGTTGACCGCAAATGTAGAAGCAGGCAATGAACTTTCCGCCCTTCCGCAGCACGCGGCAGGTCTCGTCGAAGGCTTTCAGCTTGTCGGGAAAGGCGTGGAAGCCGTTCATACTCATCACAACGTCAGCACTTTGATTTTCAAACGACAATGCTCCAACATCGCCTTGCGTGAGCGTTATGTGTGCGGCGCCAGACAACCGTTTTTCGGCTTGCTGAAGCATATCGGCGCTGTAATCGAGACAAGTGATTCGCGCGTTGGTGAGACGGCGCCATTTTTCGGCCGTGAAAACCGCCGTGCCACACGGAACGTCAAGAATTGTGTCCGAAAAATTGTCGGGAATGAACGACAACAACTTTTGCGCAATGGCCACATCGTCAGTTCCGCCCCAAAAGAAATGGATATAGGCGCGGGCAAAAATGTTCCCTTGAGTCAGCACGCCGTCGTAAATGTTCTTTGAATCGTGATAGGCACTGCTGATTTTGTCTTTCTTTATCTTGCTCATAATTAGATTGTTTTGTTTATGACGCAAAAATACGGCGTTGAGGTTGCAACTGGGTTGCAAAATCGGGTTTGACTGTAAGCAGAATTTTATCTTTCTATTTCCAATTTGTCTATCATCAAAAAAGGATTGGTTCTATGCTAGGTGATAAACAAAAATTCAAGAGTACCTATGCAAAAAAAACAGCCTTCAATTGGGGGAGTGAAGACTGTTTAGTTACTTTGGGAGTAACATCGTTCTGTTAGTGGCTAATCTGATTGAACGATGCAAATGTATCTGCACTTTTTCGACCCATCTTGGCAAATAAAAATTTGGTCAACACCGATTCATATTTGGCGGCGATGGATTAAAATTTGGCAACACAACTTTCACCTTATCGCGTCAAACCCTTCGCCGTAAACGCTCATCACGGCTTCCTGCGAGATGAACGCCTGCGGGTCAATCTGCTTTACAATGTGGTGAACAGCCTGAACCTGAGTCTTTTTCACTATCGAAAGGATGACTTTCACTTCCTGTTTCGAGTACCAGCCCTGGCCTTCGAGAATGGTCACGCCGCGGTCGAGTTGCGAAGTGATGGCGTCAGCAATCTCGGCGTAGTGCTTCGAGAAAATCATCATCTGCACCGATTGTTTGCGTCCAACAAGCACAATGTCAATGCAATAGGTGAGCGTGAACATAGTCACAAAGCCGTAAACCATCTTCTCAACGCTGTTGAAAATGAAGTATGACGACGCCACCACCAACGCGTCACAGACCATTATGGCGCGGCCGGGCATAATGTCGCGGTACTTGTTGATAATCATTGCAATAATGTCGGTGCCGCCCGTGCTGCCGCCCTGCAAAAAGACAAGGCCGATGCCCAAGCCGCCAATGGCGCCGCCAATCACTGTGGCCATAAACGCTTCGCTGACAATGGGTTCGGTTATCACTCCGCGCAAAATGCGGACAAAGAGCGTAATCATTGCAATGCTGTAGATGGTTTTGACGCCGAACGATGCGCCTAAAATCTTGATAGCCAGCACCAAAAGAACAGCGTTGATGCCAACGTATGAATATTCAACGGGGAATCCCGTGGCGTAGAAGATGGCCGATGCCATACCGGCCACTCCGCCACTCACAACCTGTGCCGGCAAGATGAACGACGCCCAACCCAACGAGTAGATGAACAGTCCCACCGTCATTATGGCGTATGAGCGGATGGTTTCTGAAACTGACGCTTGCATTTTCATATCACAAAACGATTTTCAATAGAACACAAATCTATAGCAGAATTGCCGAAAGTGGAACGTTTTTTTGAAGGCTGTAGAGAAAGATTTTCGCACAGATGTCCCCCCTTCATCTTCTCTTATCTCACCGACGGGGTAATGAAAACCCGCCACGAACCAGCGGTAGAACCACGCTCAATGTAATGTTTGTCAAGCAGTTGGCCTAACAGTTTTTTTACAGCCGACATATTTATTCCTATGTGGCGCTGCATATCCGCCAGTGTCAGCACAGGCTCTGTCATCATCAGTAGCAGCAGTTTGCCGTAGTTTGGCGTACGGAATTCGATACGTTCACCGTCGTACCACCACAGATTCTCGTTGTGCTCGGTCAGAAAGCACACATCAGCATAGACTTCGCGCGCCATCATACTCTTGAAATAATGCACAAATGGTCTGATATTCTGCAGTTTGGCGTTGGCGCCAGCATACGGCTCGGGACCTACAATCAGGTCGGCGGCGTGCAGAGCCTCAAGGTACTCGTTTTTCAGCCTGCTTCGGACAACAATCATCGGATAGTTGTGTTTGGTCAGGATATAGTTGACCATTAGTCGCGCAATGCGCCCATTGCCATCCTCGAACGGGTGAATGCGAATGTAGCGGTAGTGGAACAGCGCCGCCAGCTCAACAGGCGACAGCCTTCCGTCGGCTTCTGCCTTGTTGTACCAATCGACAAGGTCGGCCATCAGGGCGGGGGTCTCCTCGGGCGAAGCATACTCAAATCGGTCGCCGTAGCGCGTTATGACGCTGTTCGGACGGGTTTTGTACTGTCCCGCGTGAATGGTGTAGCTCGTCTGCATTCCGCCAGGCAGCGTGCGATAAACGGTGTAATCCTCGCGCAGCAAGGTCCGGTGCAGAGTGCGGATAAAATTTTGTGTCAGCGGGGATTTCTTCACCATAGCTTCTTCTTTCATCATATTAAGAGCGACATTGCTCGCCGCCATATCCTGCACATCCTTTGTATTTGCCTCGCCAATAACCTTGCCAAAAAGCAAAAGAATCTCGGTTTGCCCGTACGTCAGCGTGTTGCCCTCAATATGGTTTGAATTGAAGTTGAAATCGACAGTAAACTTGCGGCTCAGGCGGGCTTTGTCGGCCTCTGCCAGCGGTTGCAGTTTCTGCCATTCATTAATGGCTTTTTGTAATGTTAAGTAGCGCATAGCAAAAAATGTTTGTCAAAAGGTGGCTATTGGGCCACTTTGTCGTCTACAAAAATATCTATTTTTCGAAAGCTCAAATCTTTTTTTCAATAGTTTTTCGCTAGAAAAATGGATAAATGATGAAAAAATGTTGCCAAAAAGGTGGCTATACGGGTACTTTTTGTAAAGAAAATAACTGTAGTTTTTTTGGGGCGGAAGCGGATTTTGAAAAACACAGATTTTATAAACTCTATAACCAAGGTAAAGGATAGCCACTTTCGGCTCGGATAGTTTTGATTACTTTAACCATTTCTTTTATTTCTGTTTCATCGTTTCCTCTTATTCTTTGCTGAAGAGCAATGTTTCCATAATCATAAATGGTTATTCCTTTAGGTCCACCCCTACCTATACCTATGCCAATTTCGGTTATTTCTGCATTTATTCTTGTCGCTTTAATGGTTAAATTATGACTTTTCTTCCAATTACTATAATTAATTGTTACAATCCCATTTTCTAATAAAATTGTATTTATAGTAATGCCTGTTTTAAATGTGCGGACAATACCATTTATGCCCAATATTACAAACAGTGTGAATGGTATTAATAACACACACACAATAATCACGTTTGTTTTCCAAGAATCAGGGACAAACGAAGTTACACTGAAATAAAATATAAAAGCACATAAAAACAGCAATAATAAAGAAGACATAATTGCCACAAATGAATCGATATAATACGTTATGTATTGTAGCAGATTTTTTTTCTCCGAAATTGGTTTTTGATATGCAACTATGTTTTCGTTCATTTTTTAAAGATATATAAAAAGCCCCATTCCAACCGAAACGGGGCTTTTTATTCTTGTTATAAATCGTTACAAAACTACATTCACAATCTTGCCAGGAACGACAATCACCTTCTTCGGTGTTTTGCCGTCGAGCCATTTGGCAGCCGACTCGTGCGACAAGGCCGTCTCTTGAACCTGCTGAACGGGCGTGCCCACGGGCAGTTCAATCATAAAGCGGGTTTTGCCGTTGAACGAAACGGGGTAGGTCACCACGTCTTCGGTCAGTTTCGACTCGTCCAATGCGGGCCACGGCTCGTATGCTAGCGACTCGGTGCCGCCATACATCTGCCACAACTCTTCGGCAAGGTGCGGGGCAAACGGCGCCAGAATCTTGGCAAAATCGCGGGCCACGCTGACCGAAACCTTCTTGGCCTTGTAGCAGGCGTTGGTGAATATCATCATTTGTGAGATTGCGGTGTTAAAGCGCAGATTCTCAATATCATCGGCAACCTTCTTGATTGTCTTGTGCAACTCTTTCACAACGGCGCTGTCGTCGGTCAGGCCATCAACCACGTTCTCTTTCTCGCTGAAGAAGCGGAACACGCGCGCCAGGAAGTTGAACACGCCCTTCACACCGCTTTCGGCCCACGGCTTCACGGCGTCGAGCGGGCCCATAAACATCTCGTAAAGGCGCAGACTGTCAGCACCATAGTGGGCAATCACATCGTCGGGGTTGACAACGTTTTTGAGCGATTTCGACATCTTGGCCACAATCTGACGCAACTCAACGCCCGTCTCTTTGTGGAAGAATTTGCCGTCGCGCTCTTCAACCATATCCGAAGTGACCTTGGCGCCCGCCATCGTCTCATAGGCGAAAGCCAGAATCATTCCTTGGTTGAACAGTTTCTGATAGGGCTCGTCGGTGTGGACAATGCCCAAATCGAACAGAACCTTGTGCCAGAAGCGGCTGTAGAGCAAGTGCAGCACGGCGTGCTCGGCGCCGCCCACATACAAATCGACAGGCAGCCAGTAGTTTTCGGCTTCGACCGAGAATGGCGCAGAGTCGTTCTTGGGGTCGGTGTAGCGCAGATAGTACCAGCACGAGCCCGCCCATTGCGGCATTGTGTTGGTCTCGTAGCGGCCGCGGCGTCCGTTCTTGTCAACCACTGTGAGCCAGTCGGTTGCGTTGGCCAGTGGCGACTCGCCAGTGTCGCTCGGCTCGTACTTGGTGAGTTCGGGCAGCGTGTGCGGCAGGTCCTTCTCGTCGACGGTGGTCACTTCGCCGTCTTCCCAGTGGATAATGGGGAACGGCTCGCCCCAGTAGCGTTGGCGGCTGAACAACCAGTCGCGGATTTTATAGTTGACGGTGGCTTTGCCCAGATTGCGCTCGGCCAGCCAGGCAATCATCTTGTCAATGGCGTCCTTCTTGTTCAGGCCGTCAAGGAAGCCCGAGTTGACGTGGATTCCGTCTTCGGTCCAGGCCTGCTGCTGAACATCGACTTCCGATTTCAGAACTTCGATAATCGGCAGATTGAATTTTTTGGCGAATTCCCAGTCGCGTGTGTCGTGGGCGGGAACGGCCATAATGGCGCCCGTGCCGTAGCCCATCAGCACGTAGTCGGCAACCCAGATTGGAATGAGCGTGCCGTTGACGGGATTTTTGGCGTAGCGGCCTGTGAAGACGCCCGTTTTCTCTTTGGCCAGTTCGGTGCGGTCCAAATCGGATTTCATCGAAGCCTGACGGCGGTATTCTTCAACGGCGGCGCGTTGGTCGTCGGTTGTAATTTGCTCAATCATAGGGTGCTCGGGGGCGATAACCATATAGGTTGCACCGAACAGGGTGTCGCAGCGGGTGGTGTAGACGGTGAGTTTGGCGTCGAGTCCGTCGAGCGCGAAATCGACTTCGGCACCCGTTGAGCGGCCAATCCAGTTGCGCTGCATATCCTTCACGCCAGCGGGCCAGTCAAGAGTGTCGAGACCTTTGAGCAGGCGCTCGGCGTACAAAGGAATGCGCAACATCCACTGTTTCAGATTCTTGCGGTTCACTTGGCAGCCGCATTTCTCGTGCGAGCCGTCGTTCAGCACTTCTTCGTTGGCGCAGACGGTCTTGCAGTTGGGGCACCACCAAACCTGTGCGTTGTCGTAGTATGCAAGACGCTGTGAGTCAACGTATTTCTTCACTTCGGCATCGCCTTTGGCCTTAATGTCGGCAGGAATTGGCAGTTCCGAAATGGGGCGGCCTTTCTGAAGGTCTTTGTCGAACCAGGTGTTGTAGAGTTTAATGAAAATCCACTGTGTCCACTTGTAATACTTTGGGTCAGTGGTGTTTATCTCGCGGTCCCAGTCGTAACTCAAGCCCAGCGACTTGATTTGGCGGCGGAACGTGTCGCAATTTTTTTTAGTGGTAATGGCGGGGTGAGTGCCCGTTTGAATGGCGTACTGCTCAGCAGGCAAGCCAAAGGCGTCCCAGCCCATCGGGTGAAGCACGTTGAAGCCGCGCATACGCTTGTATCGGCTCACAATGTCGGTGGCCGTGTACCCTTCGGGGTGGCCTACGTGCAGCCCCGCCCCCGACGGATAGGGGAACATATCGAGAGCGTAGAATTTTGGTTTCGATTTGTCCAAAACAGTTTTGAAAGTCTTATTTTTTTCCCAATAAGCCTGCCATTTCTGTTCGATTTCGGTAAAATTGTATTCCATAAATCATTGAATTAGAAGAACGAACGCGCGTTCTGTATTTTAAATTTTGAATGGCAAAACTAACTAATGGCGGCGAAAAACAAAAACCGAATTTTAATTGTATTTGAAAGAATTGCGCCATAGACCTTCGCCATAGGCGCGATGGCATTGCGGTTGATGTTTTTCAGTCAATTATACCACTGTTTTGGCAATCAGTTTTTTACGTAAATCCATTGTGTCTAAAAAACGGAAATATCATATTTTCAATCATTTGATATATAAATAGATTCGATTCGACGATTCACCAATTCGACGATTCACCAATTATTATAACTTCGCGGCCGTAAAAAATTGAAATTGAAAATACGAAATACTATGCAGAAAAGGACAAAAATTGTTGACGTCCTGAAATCGGGAAAGGTTGACACTGAAGTGGTTGTGATGGGTTGGGTGCGCACAAAGCGCGACAGCAAAACCGTGGTTTTCATCGCCCTGAACGATGGCTCGACAATCAACAACGTGCAGATTGTTGCCGATGTGGTGAACTTCGACGAAGAACTTTTGAAACAGATAACCACCGGCGCCTGCTTGAGCGTTACCGGAAAACTCGTTCAAAGCGTTGGCGCAGGACAAAGTGTTGAGATTCAAGCAAAAGAGATTAAACTCTTTGGCGCTTGCCCACAGGATTACCCGATGCAGAAAAAAGGTCAGACAATGGAATATATGCGCCAGTACGCCCACTTGCGTCTGCGTACAAACACTTTCGGCGCCGTGTTCCGCATACGTCACAATATGGCCATCGCCATTCATAAGTTCTTCCACGACAAGGGTTTCGTCTATTTCCACTCGCCGCTCATCACCGCCAGCGACTGCGAAGGTGCCGGCCAGATGTTCCAGGTGACGACCAAAAACCTTTACGACCTGCAGAAAGATGAGAACGGCAAGATAATCTACACTGACGATTTCTTCGGCAAGCAGACCAGCCTGACCGTTTCGGGCCAACTCGAGGGCGAACTTGCAGCCACCGCGCTTGGCGCCATCTACACCTTTGGCCCCACATTCCGCGCCGAAAACTCGAACACCCCGCGCCACTTGGCCGAGTTTTGGATGATTGAACCCGAAATGGCCTTCTGCGACATCGACGACCTGATGGCGCTTGAGGAGGAATTCATTAAATACTGCGTGAAATGGGCGCTCGACAACTGCCAGGACGACCTTGCATTCCTTAACAAGATGATTGACAAGAGCCTGCTCGAACGGCTCAACTCGGTAATCAACACCGAATTCATTCATCTGCCTTATACCGAAGGAATTAAGATTCTTGAAGACGCCATTGCCAAAGGTCACAAATTCGAGTTCCCAGTGTTCTGGGGCTGCGACCTTGCCAGCGAGCACGAGCGCTACCTGGTTGAAGAGCACTTCAAGAAACCGGTGATTATGATTGACTATCCGAAAGAGATTAAATCGTTCTATATGAAGCAGAACGCCGACGGCAAAACCGTTCAGGGCACCGACGTGCTGTTCCCGCAGATTGGCGAAATCATCGGCGGCAGCGTGCGCGAGGAAGACTACGACAAACTGCTGGCCCGTATGAACGAGCTCGGAATGAAGACCGAAGGCTACGAGTGGTATCTCGACACCCGCAAATATGGTTCTTGCCCGCACGCCGGCTTCGGCTTGGGTTTCGAGCGCCTGATGCTCTTCGTAACAGGAATGGCCAACATCCGCGATGTGATACCGTTCCCGCGCACACCGAAGAATGCAGAGTTCTAAAACGGTAAGAGGTAAGTGTTTAGAGTTTAGAATTAATAGTTTATAAATGAAAGGCTGCGACTATTTCGCGGCCTTTTTTGATGACAATGCCTTGCTGTGTTTTTTGTTTTCTGCTTGAGTTTGTGTCACTCATCCCCATAATTTAGTATCTTGCACCCGCTTTTTAGGGAAAGGCTATGCTGAAACAGAGTTTACAACAGAAACTGCTTCAAAAACTGTCGCCGCAGCAGATACAGGTCATCCGGCTGCTGGAGGTGCCCGTTATGCAACTCGACCAACGCATCAAGAGCGAGATTGAGGAGAATCCGGCGCTTGAGGAGGCCGAGTTTGACGGTCGCACTGAAGGCGAGGAGCCGCTGCCCGAGGAGCCGAAGGACCAAGACGAGCTGTCGATGGAGGGCTACCTGAACGACGATGACTACATCCCGTCGTACAAGCTGCGCGCCAACAACTACTCGCCCGACGACGAGGTGCGCGAAACGCCGCTCTCGCAGGGCCCCACCTTCCACGAGAGCCTGATGAATCAGCTGGGACTTCACAAGATGAGCGAGCGTCAGCACAAGCTTGCCGAATATATAATAGGTAACATCGACGACGACGGCTACCTGCGCCGCGAGCTTGAGTCGATTGCCGACGACCTGGCTTTCTCGCAGAACATCGAGGTATCGGAAACCGAATTGCGCGAGGTGCTGAACATCATTCAGAATTTCGACCCTGCAGGGGTTGGAGCGCTCACGCTTCAGGAGTGTCTGCTGCTGCAACTCAAGCGCCGCAACCAACAATCGGAAACAGTGCAGCTGGCCACCAAGATAATCGAGAAGTGCTTCACCGAATTCTCGAAAAAGCACTACGACAAGATTCTGGCCCGCACCGGCGCCACCGAGCAACAGCTGAAAGAGGCTCTCGACGAGATTTTGAAACTTAATCCAAAACCGGGCGGCGGATATTCGAATCCGCAGGAGCGCACGCTTCAGCCCATCACGCCCGATTTTGTGCTCGAAAACCACGACGGCATTCTCGAAGTGTCGCTCAACGAGTTCAACACGCCAAATCTGCGCATCAGCCCAACCTACACCAATATGCTTGAGCAGCTGGCAGTGAAGAACAAACGCACCACTCAAGACCGCGACACTATCAACTTTGTAAAGCAGAAAATTGATTCGGCCCGGTGGTTCATCGATGCCATACAGCAGCGCAAAATCACCCTGCTCTCGACAATGCAGGCCATCGTCAACTATCAGCGCGACTACTTTTTGGACGGCGACGACAAGAAACTGCGCCCGATGATTCTGAACGACATTGCCGACATCACCGGCCTTGACGTGAGCACCATCTCGCGCGTGGCCAATAGCAAGTTCATACAGACCGATTTCGGCATTTTCCCGCTCAAATGGTTCTTCTCTGACTCAATCAAGACCGACAGCGGCGAGGAAGTGTCGTCGCGCGAGGTGAAGAGCATTCTGAAAGACGCTGTTGAGGGCGAGGACAAGCGCAACCCGCTCAACGACGACGCTCTGGCCGCCATCCTTAAAGAGAAGGGCTATCAGGTGGCCCGCCGCACCGTGGCCAAATACCGCGAAAAAATGGGCATTCCCGTTGCCCGGATGCGGAAAGAGTTGTAGTGAAGGACAACGCATCAGACTGAGCTGGAAAAATCGCAGTGTTGTTGGTAATAATGACACTTAAATCATAAATTTGTGCAAAACTGGCAATTCCATAAATGTCAGTCGAACAAATAAACATCGAATTATGGAAGAGAAAGACATCAGATGGGTACAGCGGTTCAGCAATTACCGCAAGGCGTTGCTTCAATTGGGTAAGGCGGTTGCCATAGTTTCCGCCCAAAAAAGCAGGGGCGATGCGGACAAGCTGATGGAGGAAGGCCTGATACAGCGATATGAGTACACTCACGAACTGGCTTGGAAGGTGATGAAGGATTATGCTGAATATCAAGGATTAACAGATATTGTCGGCTCGCGCGATGCCATTAGGCAGACATTGCAGGCGGGTTTGATAAGCGATGAGCGCTGGATGGATTCCATTCGCGACCGAAACCTGACTTCGCACAATTACGATGATGACACAGCTGTGGCCATTGTCACCAACATCATCAATGTCTATTATCCGCTGTTTGTGGATTATGAAAAAGTGATGCTGAAACGACTTGAAACGATGGCTGAATAAAAACCGATTATGCCCTACGGACTGAAAGACACGGAATTAGAGAAGTTGCACAAGGTGTTTGCCGCCAACGAGCGGGTTGCGAGCGTGGTGCTGTACGGCTCGCGCGCCAAGGGCAATTACAAACCTTTTTCTGATGTTGACATCACATTGAAGGGCACAGAGCTAACCCACACCGACCTTAACAGCATCAGTCTTGCCATCGACGACCTGCTGTTACCCTATCAGTTCGACATTTCCATTTTCAAATCGTTAAAGAATCCTGATTTGATAGAGCATATTAGCAGGGTTGGGGTTGTGATATATAGTAGGGGATAAAGAATGGTATGGGAAAAAACAAAAGACAGCATAGCAAACAAGCATTGGAAAGAATGCTAAAAATTATACTTATGCGAAAAGAAATTCTGTATAACTAGATAAAAATATAAAGTATGAAACCATTGCATTTAATTCAAGAGAAGAAACAAGACTTATACAAAAACACTATTCTTGTAACTTTACTATCAGTAGGAGTTTCACTATGCGCTAATTATTTATCTAAATTATATGAATCAAATGTTTTTCTTATAGTAAGCGGAATAATATGTATTCTTATTGTAATGATTACTTATGTCGTTTCTTTCTATAATAGTAAAACCTATAAAATAAAAACAGAATGTGTCTTTGTAACAGGTAAAGATGGAGTGTTATTCCCTATTAATAGATATTGGCTCAACGAAGAAATGTATAGAGATTTACGTTCTGTTTTTTCCGAAAACAAAGTATATAAAGATTTATGGATGAAGGCTTTTTCTAAACCGATTGATTCTGAATCAAAAAACAAGTACGTTCCCATTTATAACAACAAAGAAATTGTCGGATTTGTTGGAGAACTTATTGAATATGTTTTTATAGAATGGCTGTCATTGGAACAAAGTTCATATTTTAATGGATTTAATGATAGTGATTTGAAAATACTAACAAGAGACAAAGTTTCAAAGTATTTGTTGCAGAATAGGGTGTTGGAAATGATATCAAGGCCATATAATGAAAGAGAAAAACTCACAAAAGATAATCAACCTGATGATGAAGGTGAAGTATATTCAATGTATGGAGATGATGATGTTATTTATAATCGGTTTGATCTTCGGTTACCTAAAAACTCGTATTTATTTAAGGAAAACGGCAAATTAACTATTAAGAATAGAAATTATACATTGAAGTTTACGCATAACTTCAATGGTTTTAATGCAAATCTTCCTTATGGATTTCATAAATTGTATCTAAAGCAAAATTTTGAAGATATTTGTGTTTATGAAGTTAGTCCTGAATTAGAAATAAGATTAAATCCATTCTTTTTCTTGTTTTGGAAAGACTGGAAGTATATGAAATGGATAGATATTGTTAGTGAAAAGTTTTCAGAGGATTTTTCTTTTGATGCTTTTATAAAGAGGATAGGATATGAATCATCACTAACTGGTAAAATAATAGATGATAATAAAACTCGCTAATTTCTGCAGTCTTTCAAATCTAACATAATAGAATCGTGCTTATTATCAATTTATTAATGCAACCCCTACCTGATTATCAGCATCAAATTATTGTCAGGCGATTTCAGCACAGTGCCGGGCGGGACAAAGATTTTGTCGCCGGGCTTCACGTTTGAGAAGATGGTGCGTTTGCCCACGCCCTTGTAGCTGCTGATTTTCACAATCTTGCGGCCTTGTTTGTAGTAAAGGTAGAAGCGGCTGTTCTGCGGATTGTTTATCACGTCGAGCATCTGCTGGTTATCAGCAAAATAGCTGTAGAGCGTGTGGCCGTCTTCAATCAGCAGGTAGAAATCCTGCTCGGTGGCCGGAACGGTGAATTCCACCTTGCTGTCGATGCTGAGCGGGTCCGATTCCATCACGTTCACGTAGTAGCGCTCGATAAACGACTTACGGATGCGGCCGTTGTCGATGCCCGAGATGATGTTCCGGAACATCTGGTCCATAGTTGCTTCGGGCAGCTCGGGCAGGTTGCGGCAGACAAGGTTCAGGTTTATCAGCGCGAAAAGGTTCTCGCGGTAGTTGGTCGAGTCGAGCTCGATGGCGTTGTATTTGGCAAACAACTCTTCGTACATCAGGCTGCGCACCATCACCTTCTCGGCGTAGGCAAAGGCTTCTTCGCCAAAGCCGTTGTAGTTTTTCAGGCCGTCGAGTTTGTGGTCGGCGTCGTAGCCCTTCACGTTTGGCAGAAACTCAAATGGGAAGCGCACCTGCATACGGTTGCTCAGGAAATAGTGCTCGCCGTTGCGGTTGAAGGCGAAAAACGGTTTCCACGTGTCGCGGTCGGTGCGGTAGAGCATCCGGGCGGTTTTGTAGTAGAGTTGCGGCAGGCCGATGCTCTGTCCCTTGTCGCCCTTGATGTAGGGATTGAAGGCCGACTCGGTGAACTGCTGCGCCAGCACAATGCTCAGCGCCGGTGCGTTGATGCCGTATTTCTTGTAGGCGCGCCAGGCTTCCTGCTCGTAGAGCGACACCAGGTCAGACGGCACGTATCCCACGCCCATCTTATATTTGGCGTTGTAGAGAGCGTAGTAGCGGGTGGTGCCGTTGCGGAAGCTGATGAGTTCGGCCGGAATGTGGAAGTTGGCCGGAATGCTGTCCTGAGCCCACCGGGCGGTGCGGGTTTCGTACTGCTTTCGGAAGGTGGCCTTGTTTTTCTCGGTCATCCGCCAGTAGTTCACCAGCCGTTTCATCTCGGCGTCGGCCGACGACTGTGCCGGTGTGGCAAGGCTTGCAAGCAGAATTCCGAAAAGCAGCAATACTCTCATTAGGCACAAATTGTCCGCAAATATACGATGTTTGTTGAAAATGAGGAAATAAGGCGCGTCAGCCTATCGTTTCACCACCTTGTCGGGATTGCGGTTCACAAAATCGGCCCACGATTTGCAGCTTTTGGGTGTCCCCGATGGGATGCGCTGGTAGAAATGGCAGACGGCGGCGGCCAGACCGTCGGTGGCGTCGAGGTTCTTTGGCAGCTCGGTAAAGCTGAACATTTTCTGCAATATGCCGGCCACCTGTTCCTTCGACGCATCGCCGTTGCCGGTGATTGAGAGTTTGATTTTGCGCGGGGCGTACTCGGTGATTGGTATCTGCCGTGCAATAACTGCCGCAATGGCCACACCCTGCGCCCGTCCCAGTTTCAGCATCGACTGCACGTTCTGTCCGAAGAACGGAGCCTCAATGGCGCACTCATCGGGCAGGAACTCCTCAACCAGCCACGTGACGCGCTTGTGAATGGCGGCGAGTTTCTCATAAGGGTCGGTTATTTTGTTGAGCATAATCACGCCCATCGTCTCCAGCTTCGGCTTGTTGCCGTCGGCCGAAATCACGCCGTAGCCCATAATGTTCGTTCCCGGGTCGATGCCTAAAATCTTGCGTTTCATTGTTCACTCCTGACTTGCAATTATAAGCAAAAAAGCCCGACCAACCGGCCGGGCTTCGTTTTATCTTGCTCAGAAAATTATTTCGTCAGCATACTGCAGCCCATAAACTTCTGGATGCACTCTGGCAGTTTGATGCCTTCGGGCGTCTGGTTGTTCTCGAGCAGGGCGGCCACAATGCGCGGCAAAGCCAGCGAGCTGCCGTTCAGCGTGTGAGCCAGCTGAGTTTTCTTTGTCTCCTCGTCGCGGAAGCGCAGTTTTAGACGGTTGGCCTGGAAGGTCTCAAAGTTCGATACCGAGCTAACCTCCAGCCAGCGTTTCTGTGCGGCCGAGAACACCTCGAAATCGTAGGTCATTGCCGAGGTGAAGCTCATATCGCCACCGCAGAGGCGCAGAATACGATAGGGCAGCCCCAACTTCTGCACAAGCGACTCAACGTGAGCCACCATCTTGTCCAGAGTCTCGTATGAGCGCGACGGGTGCTCAATGCAGACAATCTCAACCTTGTCGAACTGGTGCAGACGGTTCAAGCCGCGCACGTCTTTGCCGTACGAGCCGGCCTCGCGGCGGAAGCAGGCGCTGTAGGCGGTGTTCTTAATCGGCAGGTCCTTCGACGAAACAATCACATCGCGGTAGAGGTTTGTCACAGGCACTTCGGCTGTCGGAATCAGGTACAGATTGTCGAGGTTGACGTGATACATCTGGCCTTCCTTGTCGGGAAGCTGGCCCGTGCCGTAGCCCGAAGCCTCGTTCACCATCAAAGGCGGCTCAATCTCAAGATAGCCGGCCTTCTCGTTCTCCTCAAGGAAGAAGCTGATGAGCGCGCGCTGCAGTTTGGCGCCTTTGCCTTTATAAACGGGGAATCCGGCGCCGGTGATTTTCACGCCGAGTTCGAAATCGATAAGGTCATAGTCTTTAGCCAGTTCCCAGTGCGGTTTGGCGTCCTCGGGCAGGTGGGGAATCTTGTCGTCGACAAGTTTCACAATCTCGTTGTCCTCGGCACCCTTGCCAGGTTTCACCAGTTTGTACGGCATATTGGGCAGGCGCACCAGAATGTCGTTCAGCTCAGCGTTGATGGCGTCGAGTTTGGCGCCCAGGGCCTTCTGAGTCTCGCCAAGTTCGGTGCTTTTCTTCTTCATTTCGTTGGCCTCGGCAGCTTTTCCTTCTTTAAAAAGCTGGCCAATCTGCTTCGATATGGCGTTGATTTGAGCCAGAACATCGTCCTGTTCTTTTTGTGTGGCCCGACGCTCGTCGTCTTTTGCAAGAATCTGCTTCACGTATGGTTCAGCGTCGAAATTCTTGATTTTCAACCCCGCAATCACAGCTTCGGGGTTTTCCTGAATAAACTTAAGAGTTAGCATAACGTTGTATTGTTATAAAACAAAAAAGAGGATGCCATCGCGTTGACGGTCAGCCTCTTTCTTATCTTTGTTGATAAAAATCTATGCCTCGGCCGGAATAACCGATACGTACGATTTGTTGTCGCGTTTCTTTACGAAAGAAACTGTGCCATCTACAAGGGCGAACAGGGTGTGGTCTTTGCCCAAACCTACGTTGTTACCCGGATGGTGCTGAGTTCCTCTCTGGCGGACGATGATGTTGCCCGCAACAGCGGCCTGGCCGCCGAAAATCTTAACGCCCAATCTCTTACTTGCTGATTCACGGCCGTTCTTTGAACTGCCGACGCCTTTCTTATGTGCCATAGTGTATTAAGCTTTAATGTTTTCAATCTGAATTTGAGTGAACTGCTGACGGTGGCCGTTCATTTTCTGATAGCCTTTGCGGCGTTTCTTCTTGAACACCATCACTTTGTCACCCTTAACTTGAGTCAGCACCTTGGCCGACACTTTTGCGCCGTCAACAACCGGCGTTCCTACTTTGATGTCGCCATCGTTATCAACCAACAAAACTTTGTCGAAATCGACAACTGCGCCATCCTCTGCTTCCAAACGGTGAACAAAAATCTTCGAGTCTTTCTCTACTTTGAATTGCTGACCGTTAATTTCAACTATTGCGTACATACTATTTATAGTGTTATATTTTCATAACTTTTGGACGGCAAAAGTAGAAAGTATTTTTCAACTTGCAAACATTTGAAACGATTAATCGGATTTTCTCAACATATTTTTTTTGACGCTATTTTTAGTCTATCATTGCGATTGATATTCAGTAAGATGCGCGGTTGATAAAATTCTTTTCCAGATTTATTGCCATATAGAGGGTTGGCGGAATTATATATTTTTATATTTGCTCAACAGATTAATGTCTGCTCAATAAATTAATGAATCGGCAATGTCGAAGGTGAAACTCAAAGTTTTGGGGCTGTCGTGCAGCCAAACCCAGTCGGGTGCCTACGCGCTGATACTGTCGGAGGAGAACGGCAACCGCCGCATTCCGATTGTCATCGGCGGGTTCGAGGCGCAGGCCATCGCCATTGGTCTCGAAAGGCTTCATCCGCCGCGCCCGCTCACTCACGACCTCTTTGTCAATTTTGCCAAATCGTTCGATATTACCATCACCGAGGTTAACATTTACCACCTTGAGGAGGGTATTTTCTATTCCGAGCTTGTGTGTATGAACAACGGCTCGTACATTAAAATCGACGCCCGCACATCTGACGCCGTGGCGCTGGCCATCCGCTGCAACTGCCCAATCTACACCACCGAGCAGATTATTGAGAAGGCCGGCATCGTGTTCAACGTGACCGAAGAACAGGCTGAGCCTGCCCAAAAGGAGCCGCAGCCGGCCGAGACAGGTGCTGACAAATATGAGAAGCTTGACATCAAGGAATTGAAAAAACTGCTCGACAAGTCAATATCGAACGAGGACTATGAGGAGGCCTCGCACATCCGCGACGAGATTCAGCGGCGGGAAGGAAAATAACACCAATAATAAATAGGAATACGGATTCATCTAAATAAAAAAGCGCCCCACAAGGGCGCTTTTCTATTAATTGACTGATTATTGTGTCTTTTGTCCGTAGTCTGATGTCCGTTGTCCTCAAAATCTTACCGTCACACTGCCCATTGCTGTGAAACCAGCCATTGGGATGAAGCCGATTTGGTAGTAGCGGTTGTCGTTGGGGTGGCCGCCGCTCTCGTACACAGCCGAGTAAACCCAGCCGCTTGCGGCATAGTGGTGGTTGAACAAGTTGCTGAAATTCAAGCCGAAAACAGCCTCTTTCAGCACACGTTTCGGCTTCAGGGTGTAACTCAGATTCAGGTTCGATGTGGTGTAGGCAGGCAGCGAGCGGTCTTTGTTCTCGGTGTTGTCGAGATACTGACGACTCACATAGTTGGTGTGCCAAACGGCCTGCCAGCCCTTGAGGTGGAAGTTCACAAAGCCGTTTACAATGGCCGATGGCGAGAAAGCCAGCGTTGAGTTGTCGTAGTGAAAAGAACGGAAACCATCCAAATTACCGTCAATGTGATAGTTCTCAATAGCATATTGCACCATCGCTTCATCTAAAACGCCATTTTCATCCAAATAGTTGTCATAGACGTCATCCCAGTCTTCAGCCATCTCGTCAAAGTCCTTTATCTTGTTGATGCTCAGTGCGGCGTTACCCTCAATGGTGAGCCACTCGGTGATGTCAACGGCAGCCTGAAGTTCGGCGCCTGCGCGGTACGAGTCCTTGATGTTGGTGGTGAGTTTCTCGCCGATGTCGCTCTGCGCGCCCGTCTGCACAAATTGGTCGGTGTAGTCCATAAAATAGAAGTTGGCGCCCGCGCGGACAGCCTCACCAGCAAACTGATAACCAAGTTCATAGTCGAACATTTGCTCGGCTTTTGGCGCAGGATACGAACCATTGTCGGTGAAGTTGTTGCGCTCGGGCTCGCGATGGCTCAGCGCCACCGAACCATAGACGCGGTGGGCGTCGGTGCGCCACGAGAAGCCAGCCTTTGGGTTCACAAAATTGTATTTCTCGTCGATGTTGAGCGGTTGGTTGTAGAGGCCGCTCTTGTCGTCGTAAAATTTGTCGTTGATGCCGTCGGTGGCGTAGCCCACGTGACGGAACTGAACGTCGGCAAACACGTCGAAGCCCTCGGTCAGGTGCAGGGCCGTTTTCGCGAAAGCGCTACCGTCGAACTTGTTGGCGTCAGAGTCGTAATATTTGTGGTCGCCGTCGGCCAAATACTTGTCGGCCACGGTTTTATCTTTGATGTAGTTGAGGTAGCCGAAGTGGTTGCCATTGAAATTCTGCACCGACGCGCCGCCGATAATATCCAGCAAATCATTGGTATAGTTGATGTTCCAAACCACGCCGTAGGTGTTCTGCGAGAGGCCCTTCTTGCGCACAAAATCGGTCTTTTTGATGCTGTTGCCCTCGGCGTCTTTCGCACTCAAACCGTATTTTTTGAGTTTGTTGTTGGGGCGGAACTCCTCGTAGTAGCCGTAGCCGTAAGTGTAATGCAATGAGGCAGTTGTGGCCAGATTATCGTTTATCTGCCAAGCCGCCGACAGAATGTTATGGTCTTGCCAGAAGTTGTCGGTGGTGCGGTCCCAAAACGAGCCGTCGGCCATTTGATAGCGTTGGGTGGTGTACTCATACGGTTTGCCAACCGTTTTCTGCTCTAAAGGCGTGATAGTCAACGATTCATAGAGCGAATTGAACTTGCCCAGGCCAGCGTCCCACATATCCTCGTAGGTTTTGATGCCCGTCCGCTCGCCATAGATGCCGTCCATAATGCTCAAATCATCGTTGCCCGCCGTCACGCCGTTCCAAGCCTGACCAGTACGCTCAAAATTGCCGATGTTTTTGTATCTAACTTGCAGATTGTCAGTCTGCCAGGTGATGCCGCCATAGTACGAGCCGCTGTTGGCGCTTGTGCCGTGGATGTAGCCGTCGGTGCGCGTTTGATGGTAGGCACCGTCGATTATCAAACTATTGAACAACAGGCCAGTAGAAGCCTTGCCGCCAAAGTTGACGGTGTTGAACGAGCCGTATGAAACCGACAGTTCAACGCCTGCCGTCTGCATAGGCAACGCCGACGACAGAGCCACCGTTCCGCCGAAAGCGCCGTCGCCGTTGGTCGATGAGCCCACGCCGCGCTGAATCTGCACGCTGCCCAAGAGCGAGCCGTAAGAGTTCATATTGGCCCAAAAAACGCACTGGTCTTCGGGCGAGTTGAGCGGCACACCGTCGAGCGTGACGTTGATGCGCGAGTCGCCCGCACCGCGGATGCGCATATAGGTGGTGCCTGTGCCAAGGCCGTTCTCACTCCACGCAAGCACGCCAGGCGTCTGCGAGAACAGGAACGGCAGCTCGCGGCCCGTCTTCGAGAACTCGTTGAGTTCCGTTTTTTTGATGTTCGACACTGCAAACGGCGCGTTCTGCTGAGCCCGCACACCGTTAATCACAACCTCTTGCAACTGCTCGGCTTTAATCACGGTGTCAGGTTGCGCGGCCTCCTGTGCCACGGCGCCAACAGCCGTCATCGATGCAATTGTAACGAATAGAAATTCCCTTTTCATCTTTTTAAATTTTTAAAAATTAGTTAGTAAAAAAGATTGAAATGGGGGTAATGAAAGAATTATACTGGTTTGGCTTCTGATTGGAAATCAAAGCCTTATCCCTACGACGGCATTACCCGTATCAGGTTCAAAGGGTATAATCTCAGCCGCAAGCGGCACCCCATTCTTTTCGGGGCGCAAAGGTAGAAATTTATCGGACCGACAATACATAGGGCGATATTTTTCGCGCGGTTAACACAATTGAGACACTGTTTCTGAACGCAGATGACGCAGATTGAACGGATTTACACAGATTTTAATCTCTAACCCAAATTTATCCAAACATAGCGTCATGGGGCACTAACCGATTCTTTCCGATTCAAACCGAATGTTATCCGCTAGCGGATAATGGTTGGGGGTATCGCTTCGCAAAAAATCGCACAGATTATGCGGAAAACACTGATTTACACAGATTTTTCTCTAACCAAACTAACCCGAATTTATCCAAACAAATTTTGGTTTCAGTTTGGATGCGTTTGGTTAGAAAAAAATATATGCGTTTTCGCTACGCGAGAAATTAGGACAAATTTGATTATAAAATTTGTAAAAAATTGATAATGTGAATTTTGTAAAATTTTATCTTTAAATTTTCGAACAATTTCCGCCCGCCAGGGCGCCCCCAACCCCAAAACGCCTGCGTTTTAAAAATTACCGTGTTTTCAGTGAGTTCCGTGGTAAACATTTTTTGTGGTTAGAACCAAAAATCCGCGTTTTCGACCTAAAAATCACTCAAAAATCGCCCAAAAAAGCCCCTTTTTTGCCCATTTTCAAAAACCGTTCGTTAAGTCAAACCCGCCGTTCGTTAAGTCAAACCCGCCGTTCATTCGCCAAAACCCGCCGTTCATTTTTCGGCTATTGTTTTTTTTTAATGCCGTTCCGACTTTTGAAAAGTTAGAAAATGAGGAGAATGGATTTAGGAGTTAGGAATTAGGAATTAGGATTTAGAAATGAGGAGTTAGGATTTAGAAATTAGGAATGAGCAATTAAGTTTCTAAACTTTTAACCCTCTAAACTTTAAACTTAAAACATAAACTATGGAAAATCGGATGATTAAAAGCACAACGAGCGCCGCAAGCGGAAAAGTGAAA
This sequence comes from uncultured Bacteroidota bacterium, assembly GCA_946186925.1. Classification (GTDB taxonomy): domain Bacteria; phylum Bacteroidota; class Bacteroidia; order Bacteroidales; family SZUA-534; genus RUG13583. The sequence continues at coordinate 77,863 of CAMHPA010000006.1, forward strand.
GTGGCAAGCAGCAAACTGGCCAACTTGAAACTCACCACATATATTATTGTCAGAAACCAAATTGCTAAACAATTGATGCCATGATTATTGCAACCATTATCGTTTTGTTTGCGACCTTCAAACTGCACTGCGCAGCGAGGGAAGGCGATTTATCGCGCCAGAATTAACTACGCGGCGGAACAATTTGGCAACCGAATGATTTACAATTTATGAAAACAAGAGGCAGACATAAAACATTTGGCGTGGCGGCGCACAGGGTGCGCAGGTACATTGCACGTCTGCTGTCGGTTGTGCGCAATAGCCAATCGCGTTATCTTGTTGCAAACCAGCAATTTACCCTCCATCACACAGTATCTTGCTGTAAATTAACCTTTTTCACACACTCTATATATTCCCTACTTAAGGAAAAAATGTTGTCTGCCTTGCCCGACGGCCAGACCCTTGTTTTGTGGTTGGCCGCCAGCGGGGCGCTGCTGCACTGCACAAACATGCACGGCCGCGACGCTACCAGCGCCGAAGGGTGCCAAACAATGCGGGGACGCACCGCGTGCGCCCGCAACTGGCACCATTGTTAATACGGTGCATGATAGGGACGGTGCATTCCATGGTAGAGACGTGCCATGGCGCGTCTCTACAACAGAAACAATATCAAACACATAAACAATTTATTATTCATTCTAAATTTTTAACGATTATGCGAAAGATTAAACAATTTTTACTGACAACGGCGGAGTCTCCCCAAAGCGGCAGACGCGCCCTAAGCGGACTATTCAAGTCCAAAGCAATGAAATGTTTGCTTACAACGTTGTTGCTGCTAGGCAGCACACTGACATCGTGGGCGGTGCGGGAAATTTACGATTTACCTACAGAACAGCCTGTCTTAATTGATGAAAGCAACTATCAGCAATATGGGCTGACAAGTGAGTACATCGGTTATCGTGGCCTCTCGAAACCCCAGCACCTTTATTGGATGACTGACATGGGACGAGGACGCGCTCCAATAAACTACGTTTTGCTTAATGACATTGTAATGAACAGCGGCAGCGGCACCAAAAAGAGATGGGTACCTCTTGGTGGTCGGGTTTATAATAGAGTCATTCATTCTAATGGTACCCTTGAAGTGAGTCTAAACGAGGAAAGGGCATATACGGGCACTTTCGATGGCAATGGCCATACTATCAGTGGTTTGTATTTTGATAATACAGGATCAATATTAATGATTACCCAAGAAGAAAGCAATGACTACGCCGTCTCATACGAGTTTGTAGCAGGGCCAAAAGTGGGCTTTATTGGAGTGGCAAATGGAGCCACCATCAAGAATTTGGGAATAATTAATGCCACTATTATCAACGATGATAATTATGTAGGTGGCATTGTCGGTTACTGTATTAATTCGTCTGCCGAAAATTATAACGGGCCCACAACAATAACCAACTGCTGGTTCGAAGGAGTAGTGAGGGGAAAAAATAATACTGGTGGCATTTGCGGCTATGGTGGCAATATAACCAAATGCTACAACACAGGAACGGTTTCGGGGGCTTACTATACTGGCGGCATTTGCGGCTATGGTGGCAATATAACCAACTGCTACAACACAGGAGCGGTTTCGGGTTCTGCCTATACTGGCGGCATTTGCGGTAATGGTGGCACCCAAAACAACTGCTACACCACAGGAATGGTTTCGAGTTCAAGTAGTTATTTCGGCGGCATTTGCGGTAGTTCTGGCACCCAAAACAACTGCTACTATTTGGAAGGCAGCTGCTCTAGACGCGGCGGTGGTGTTTCTGCCACAGCTGATGAGTTTGCAAGCGGCAAAATCGCTTACTTGCTGAACGGCAACACATTCGATGGCACAACATGGCGGCAGACTTTGTTCACCGATGCCGCACCTTTGCTTGCTGCAAGCCACAAAGCAGTTACTGGATATATTAATGAAGTTGATAATGTCATAACAACCTATGGCAATGTTGCTCTTTCCACCGACTACACCGTTGGCGAAGGCAAAACACTGATTATTCCTGAAGGAGCGACGGTAACAACCATTGGTTCATCAAAAATCATCAACAACGGCACCCTGATTGTCGAAGGCACCATTTCGGGCAACAATTTGGATGGAAACGGCGCTTTCTACTACGCCCAACTTGATGATGCCGATGTAACTCTGAACACTGTAAGTGTTCCCTATAAAGGTTCGGCCTACACCGTCGGCGACCTCGATGTAAGTTATGCCTCGCGCATCTATAAAGGTAAGACTTTCACCTACAGCAACACTGCCACAATGACTTATCAGAACAACACCAACTGCGGAACGGCAACCGTAACGTGGAACGGAAGCGTAACTCGTGAGTTCACAATCGCGCCAAAGGCGGTTACTACCCCCACAGTAGAGTTGAGCGCAACGGTGTTCACCTACAGCGGCAACGAACAGAAGCCTACCGTTACTTTGAAAGACGGAGAAACGGTGATTGACCCCTCAGAGTACACCGTAACCTATCCCAGTGATGTGGTGAACGAAGGCGACAAAACCATCACCATCACCGATAACGAGGGTGGAAACTATATCATTAGCGAGTGCTCGGCCGAATATTCAATCGTCCTGGATCCCGAGATTGTTGACGGATTCTATCAAATTGGCAACGCTAAGCAACTCGCCTGGTTTGCCAATTTGGTCAATAGTGGCACAACCAACGCCAATGCCGTATTGGTGTCGAACATTGTGGTCAACAGCAACGTGCTTGCAACCGACGGCTCGCTCAACGACGACGGCAGCAACTTCTCCGTCTGGACACCCATAGGCACCAGCAGCCGGAAATACACTGGCACCTTCAACGGCCAAGGGTACACCGTAAGTGGTTTGTATTACAATAACAGCACAACCTCGTATGTGGGTTTGTTTGGCTGTGCCGATGGCGCAACCATCACCAAAGTTGGAGTTGTTGACTCTTATCTGAAAGGCAACCAATATGTTGGCGGAATCTGCGGCAATGGTGGAACAATAATTGGCTGCCATAATGCCTCAAACGTTTCGGGTAATAGCAATGTTGGCGGAATATGCGGCAATGGCGGAACACAAACAAGTTGCTATAGCATTGGAACTGTATCCGGCTCTGCCATTTGCGGCAATGGCGGCACACAAACCCTTTGCTATTATCTCACAGGCAGTGCAACATCGGCCGGGGGTGGTTCTAATGCTAGTAAAATCGCGTTTACAAACGGCGAAGCAGCCTATATGCTCAACGGCAACACAAGCGAGGGTGACATTCTTTGGTACCAAGACATTGGCGCAGACGCAATGCCGACAACAAACAACCGGCACGGAATAGTATATTATTCCAACTACCTTTATGGCAACGGCATCTGCCCTACGCAGATTGCCGATGCAGCGCAAGCCGAGGCGCTGGGTCTTTCAAGTAGTTATGTCGGTTATTACGCTATAGGCAGTGCAGATGAACTCTATGGTTTTTCCGAATTAGTTAAAAGAGGCACCACAAGTGCCAATGGAGTTCTTACTGATGACATTGTTGTGAACCGAAATGTGCTTAATGAGGACGGCACACTTAATGGCGACGGAAGTAATTTCCGTAAATGGATTCCAATAGGAACTAGCGGTAACTCATATCTTGGCAAATTCAATGGTAATGGCCATACTGTAAGCGGTTTGTATTTCGATGACAGCGAGGCAAATAATGTCGGATTGTTCGGCTATCTTAATACAAACTCCTACAATGGTGGCAGTATTGAAGATGTGGGTGTTGTTGATTCTTATTTCAATGGTTATCAAAATGTTGGCGGAATATGCGGTTATGTTCTATCTTCTAATAGTTATGGTTGTAGTATATTTAGATGTTATAGCACAAGCACTATTTCGGGCTGGCGTAATGTTGGCGGTATCTGCGGATATAGCAGTAGTGAGATAAATTATATAACGCACTGTTACAATGCGGGATCTGTTTCGGGATATTATGAAGTTGGTGGTATTTGTGGATCAGGAAGTTACTATGGTACCGTACCAGTGAATTGTTGTTTCAATGTAGGAAGCGTCTCTGCAACAAATTATTATGATGCTGATGGCATTTGTCCTCACGCAGGAGAAAAGATTAAATGTTATAGCCTTGAAAATAGCGCCCCAACATTGCTAAGCAGTAGTACAATAATCGCATCAGCGAGCGAGTTTGCAAGCGGTAAAATCGCATATTTGATAGGGGGGTATTTCCGCCAAACATTGTTTTCCGATGCATATCCATCATTCAACAAAAATAGCAACTGGGTTACTGGATATATAGATGAGGATGGTGATGTGTTAACTGTAGTAGGCAATCCGGTTCTTACTACAAACTATACGATTGCCGAAGGTAAAACTTTAGTTATTCCTGAAGGAACCTCTTATGATGATCGCCCCTCGATTGAAACTACTGGCGATGCCGTGATAACCAACAACGGAACAATCATTTGCAATGGTACCATTACAGGCAACGATTTGGCTGGAAACGGCAGTTTCATCTTTGAGAATCTCACTTCAAATGATGTTATTCTGAACACCGCGAGTTACCCATACAAAGGCACAGCCTACACACTCGAAGACGGACTCGATATTACTATCAGCCGTGTAATGTGTGGAAAAACATTCACTTATTACAACCCTGAAACGCCCTTGGAAGTTGTATATTACAACAATGTCAATGTGGGCACAACGGCAAGCATATCTTGGAGAAAAACGTTTTGGTCAGAACAATATTCGGAATATAATTATAGACAATATGCCTACAAAACATTCTCAATCACCCCGAAAGAGGTAGAACTTGTTTGGTTACAAAGCGAATTGCCTTACAGCGGCGAGGCACAAGCCCCGACAGCCACGGTTGGCAATCTGATTGGCAACGATGTGTGCGAAGTAACCGTTGAGGGCGCACAAACGGCCGTTGGCGGCCCATACACAGCCACAGCAACGGCTTTGAGCAACGATAACTACACACTGCCAGAAGACGCTACTATGGAGTTCAGCATTTTGTCGAAGACAGTTTCGAACCCAACCATAGTGTTGAGTGCCAACACATTCACCTACAATGGTCAGGCTCAAACGCCAACCGTGACAGTGAAAGACGGCGAGACAACAATTGACCCTTCGGAATATAGAGTAACAATGTCTGACGATGTTACAAACGTCGGCCAGAAAACCGTTACCATCAGCAATGTTAGCGGCAACTACAACGTCAGCGGCTCGGCAATCTTCACAATCAACCCGAAGGAGGTTACAAATCCGACAATCGCGCTGAGCGCAACATCGTACACCTACAATGGCTCGGCTCAGACACCGACCGTGACTGTAAAAGACGGAGAAACAACCATTCCAACATCGGAATACACTGTTAGTTACCCGACCGATGTTATCAACGCTGGCTCGAAAACCGTTACCATCAGCAATGTTAGCGGCAACTACACCGTCAGCAGCGGCTCGGCAACCTTCACAATCAACCCGAAGGAGGTTACGAACCCGACAATCGAGTTGAGTGCAACAGAGTTCACCTACAACGGCTCGGCTCAGACACCGACCGTGACTGTAAAAGACGGAGAAACAACCATTCCAACATCGGAATACACCGTTAGTTACAGCAGCAACACCAATGCTGGAACGGCAACGGTAACTATTACCGACAAAGCCAATGGAAACTACACCGTCAGCAACTGCTCGGCAACCTTCACAATCAACCCGAAGGTGGTTTCGAACCCGACAATCGCGTTGAGCGCAACAGAGTTCACCTACGACGGCTCGGCAAAAACTCCGACGGTTTCATCAGTGAAAGATGGCTCAACAATCATTAATTCAGACGAATACACCGTTAGTTACAGCAACAACACCAATGCTGGAACGGCAAAAGTAACAATTACCGACAAGGCCAACGGCAATTACACTGTCAGCGGCTCGGCAACGTTCACTATCAGCCCGAAGGTGGTTTCAAGCCCGACCATCGCGTTGAGCCAGACTTCGTACACCTACGACGGCTCGGCTAAAACACCGACTGTTTCATCGGTGAAAGATGGTTCAACAACCATTGCATCAGGCGAATACACCGTTAGTTACAGCAACAACACCAATGCTGGCACGGCAACCGTAACCATCGCCGACAAGGCCAACGGCAACTACACTGTCAGCGGCTCGGCAACGTTCACCATCAGCCCGAAGGAGGTTTCTAGCCCGACAATCGAGTTGAGCCAGACTTCGTACACCTACGACGGCTCGGCTAAAACTCCGACTGTCACATCGGTGAAAGATGGTTCAACAATCATTGCATCAGGCGAATACACCGTTAGTTACAGCAACAACACCAATGCTGGAACGGCAACCGTAACCATCGCCGACAAGGCCAACGGCAACTACACCGTCAGGGGCGAGGCAAACTTCACAATCAGTCCGAAGGTGGTTTCAAGCCCGACAATCGAATTTAGCGATGCGGAGATTACCTACACTGGTTCGGCTCTGACTCCGACCATCACTGTAAAGGACGGCTCAACCGTTATTCCAACATCGGAATACACCGTTAGTTACAGCAACAACACCAATGCTGGAACGGCCAACCTGACCATCACCAACAATGCCAACGGCAACTACACCGTCAGCGGCGAGGCAACCTTCACCATCAATCCAAAGTCCGTTTCTAACCCGACAATCATATTGAGCCAGACTACGTTCATCTACGACGGCACGGCAAAATCTCCGACTGTTACATCGGTGAAAGACGGCTCAACCGTTATTCCAGCATCGGAATACACGGTGACGATGCCTGACGATGCTGTGAGCGTTGGTGATTATACTGTCGAAATCGAAGACATCGATGGCGGTAACTACACCGTCAGCGGTACGGCAACCTACGTTATTAATCTCTGCACCGAGCACCAGTTCGACAACTTCGGCCAGTGCACCGTTTGCGGCGAATATACTCAGCCCGAACTCGTCGACGACGTTTATCAGATTGCCAGCGCGGCACATCTCTATTGGTTTGCCTCGTGGGTGAACAAAGGAAATGCTGAAGCCAGCGCAGTGCTCACTGCCGACATTGTTGTAAACAGCAATGTGCTTGCAGCCGACGGCTCGCTCAACGGCGACGGCAGCAACTTCAGAACCTGGACTCCGATAGGTTATATTGACGAGGAAGGAACTGAGTATTACTTCTCAGGCACTTTCGATGGCAACAACCACACCATAAGCGGCTTGTATTCAGTTGATTATGGTTATTGTGTCGGACTGATAGGCGAGGCCGACGGAGCAACAATTAAAAACGTGGGTATTGTTGATTCATACTTTAGCGGAATAGAATGTATTGGAGGTGTTTGCGGTTATGCACAAAACAACTGCACAATCGACAACTGCTACAACACTGGAACGGTTAGCAGCGAATACGGAACAGGTGGCATTTGCGGTTGGGCTCCAGATAATTGCACAATAACCAATTGCTACAACACAGGAGCGGTTTCCAGCGAACAGTACTATGCAGGTGGCATTAGCGGTTATGCTTATAATAATTGCACAATAACCAATTGCTACAACACAGGAGCGGTTACTTGTGGTGAATCATACGCAGGTGGCATTTGCGGTTATATGGAAATCAATAGCACAATAACCAATTGCTACAACACAGGAAAGGTTACTTGTGGTGAAGAATGTGCAGGTGGCATTTGCGGTTGGGCTCAAGATAATTGCACAATAACCAACTGCTACAACACAGGAGCGGTTAGCAGCGAATACGGAGCAGGTGGCATTTGCGGATTCCTTGCTGGCAGCGAAATAACTAATTGCTACAACACAGGAGCGGTTACTTGTGGTGAATCATACGCGGGTGGCATTTGCGGATATTTGGATGAATCAACAGCAACCAACAACTTCTATCTTGCTGGTTGTGCAACCGTTGGCGAGGGCGAGAATGTGGTAGTGCAAAACGGCGTTGGAGTTGATGAAGGAGAAGAGCCAGCAGCCGATGCCGAAGGCCAGACAACTGCGGCCACAGCCAGTGAGTTTGTAAGCGGCCGAATAGCCTACTTGCTCAATGGCAGCGAGTTCGGCGGCAGCGTATGGCATCAGACTCTGTTTGCCGATGAGGCTCCAGTGCTCAACGCAGAGCACAACAGTGTTACGGGCTACATTACCGAGGAGGGCAGCGTCGTCACAGTTGTCGGCAGCGTGGTTGTGGAATCGGCCTATGAGGTTGCCAATGGCAAAACTCTGAATATTCCTGCTGGCGCATCGCTCACCACAAGAGGCGATGGTGTCATCACCAACAATGGCACAATTGTTCTCAACGGCACACTTGCAGGCAACGATTTGGCTGGCAGTGGCAACTTCATCTATGGCGGCCAAATCGCAACAGCCGATTTAGTGCTGAGCAATGCAAACTATGTCTACAAAGGTTCGGCCTACGATGACATTGAGTTCACTGTCAGCCGCACAATCTGCGGAAAAGTGTTCACCTATGGCGATGCTTACACAGTGTCGTACGCCAACAACATCAACGCTGGCCAGGCAACCATCAGCCTTACCAACAACAACGATGCTGAGAATGTTGTCAGCAGCCAGTTTACCATCAATCCTGTTGAAGATGAGGTGGTTGTGACAGTAACACTTGCCGATAAGAGCGTGGCATTCAGCGGCGCGGCGCAGACTTACAACTCTGAAGATGCACTCACCATTGAGGCCAACAACGCGCTTTACAATATCAGTTGGGTTTCGGCATCGGGCAACGCTGCAAGCGTGAGCGGCACCAATGCTGCAGAGTACGCTTTCGGCTGGAATGCGGAAATGTTCAGCAACACCAGCGATAATTTCACCAATGTCCGCTTCGATGTTACCGATGGCAAACTCATCATCACTCCTAACACTGAGGTTGTTGTCACCGTAACCGAGAACAGCAGCACACTCACTTATAATGGTGAGGAACATAGCGTTAGCGGTTACTCTGTAGCCATCAGCGATGCCACAGGTGTTTACACCGAAGATGATATCGCGTTCAGCGGCACTGCCACAGCAAGCGGCACCAACGCTGGCGTTTACCCGATGCAACTGTCGGCAGCCGATTTCAGCAACACCAATGCAAACTTTGCCGAGGTTACATTCAATATTGTCGATGGCGCGCTCACCATCACCAAAGCGCCTGAGGCACCCAACAAGCCTGCCGCCGCCATGGAGACACGCTACATCAACACCCAACTTGTGGCTCTGCCTGCCGATTGGGCATGGAGCGGAAACAAGGCTCTTGAATTAGGCGACAACTCCGCCACAGCCAACTACGCAGGTGCCGACAAGGGCAACTACGAGGTTGAGAGCGTTGCTGTAACCATCAAGCGTCTGCCATGTCTGCACAACGAGGGC